>JAFAFY010000348.1 GCA_023423235.1 Pseudomonadota bacterium | reverse complement strand
TCTCGATGGACATCAAGCTCGACGCGATCCGCCAGGGCCTGCGCACCTTCGACACCACGTTCTTCCAGGCTCCGGGCCGCATGAACGTGTTCGACGAGCACCCGTTCAAGGTCATCATGGACTACGCCCACAACGCCCACGCCGTCGGCGTGATGGCCGAGCTGGCGCAGCGGCTGGATGTCGCCGGCCGGCGCATCGTCGTCGTCACCGGGCCGGGCGACCGCCGCGACGAGGACCTGGCGGCGATCGCGAACGCGGTGCACGGCCACTTCGACCACTTCATCGTGCGCCGCGACGACAACCTGCGTGGCCGCGATGGCGACGAGGTGCCGCGGATCATCGCCCGCGCGCTGCAGGCCGCCGGCGTCGCCGACGAGGCGATCAGCGTGGTGCCCGACGAGCAGGACGCGGTCGAGGCCGCGCTGCGCATGGCCGGTGCCGGCGACCTGCTGGTGGTGTTTGCCGATGCGCTGGCGCGGACCTGGAAGCAGATCATCAAGTTCAATGTCGAGGGCGACCTGCCGCGCCCGCGCGTCGAGCTGCCCCCGCTGGAACCGGCAGAAAGCGCCGACGCGGCCGCGGTCGCGGCGATGGAAGGCGTGGTCCGCGACGAGCGCGGGCTGGTGTTCGAACGCGAGGAAAGCGACTGACGATGCACGCCGACCCCATCCCCGCCGAACCCTTCGAGGAATCCCGGCGCCTGACCGGCAGCAACGTGTACTTCGCCGGCACCGGCGCGGCGCTGGAAACCGCGGTCGGCACGCCGGTGGCCGAATCACTGCTCGCCCGCTGGCAGGGTCGCATCCGCGCCGCGCGCGTGGCGCTGGACTGGCCGGACGCGGCGATCGTCGTGCGCCCGCACCGCAGCGGCGTCTCGCTGGCCCACGCCGCGCCGTCCGACCAGCTCTATGCCGCCACCGAAGTCGCGGAGTGGGCCTGGTGGTCGTCGGTGCTGGATGGTGCCGGCACCATCGCCGGGTCGACAGGCGACCTGCCACACGCCCCCGGACATGCTTCGGTGGTCGATGCCGACAGCGCATTGCAGACACTCGCCCGCGTCGCCCGGGCCGAGTCCAGCACCGCGCTGCTGGCGCTGCGCGATGCCGCCGCCGCGCACCGCCTGCCGTTCCTGGCCGATGACGACGTGGTCTCGATCGGCGCCGGCACCGGCGGCCGCAGCTGGCCGGTGGACGCATTGCCGGACGTGGCCGACGTGCCCTGGCCCGCCCTGCACGCCATTCCCACCGCGCTGGTCACCGGCTCCAACGGCAAGACCACCACCGTACGCCTGCTGGCGGCCATGACCCGTGCCAACGGCTGGCCGACCGCGCACAGCTGCACCGACGGCGTGTTCTTCGACGGCCAGGAGCTGGAAGCCGGCGATTTCTCCGGCCCGACCGGCGCGCGCACCGCGCTGCGCCAGCCCGGCGCCGAGGCCGCGGTGCTGGAAACCGCGCGTGGCGGCATGCTGCGGCGCGGCCTGGCGGTGCAGCGCGCCGACGTCGCCGTGGTCACCAACATCAGCGTCGACCATTTCGGCGAGTACGGCATCCACGACCTCGACGACCTGGCCGCGGTCAAGCTGACCGTCGCGCGCGCGGTCGCTGGCGACGATGGCTCGGGCCAGGCGCCGGGATTGCTGGTGCTCAATGCCGACGACCCGGTACTGGCGCGACAACACCATCTGTTCGACGGCCAGCCGCTGGGCTGGTTCGCGGCCGACGACGCGCACCCCGTGCTGCAGGCGCATCGCGCGCGTGGCGGCGCGACCTGCGGCCTCGCCCAGGGCCGCCTGCGCCTGCACGCCGATGGCGGCAGCCACGACCTGGGCGCTGCGGCCGATATGCCGCTGACGCTTGGTGGCAGCGCGGCCTACAACGTCGCCAACATCGCCGCCGCGGCGCTGGCGGCCAGCGCGCTCGGGGTTGCGCCGGATCTGATCGCGCGGGTGCTGGCCGGATTCGGCAACGCGCGCGGCGACAATCCCGGTCGGCTGCAGCGCTGGCAATTCGGCGGCATCACGGTGGTCGTCGACTACGCCCACAACCCGGACGGGCTGCGCGGCCTGCTGCAGGCGGTCGGTGCCGAGCGGCGGCAGGGCCGGCTTGGCGTCGTGCTCGGGCATGCCGGCAACCGCGAGGAAGCGGACCTGCGCGCGGTGGCGGCGACGGCCGCCGCGTTCGCGCCGGAGCTGGTGGTGCTCAAGAACGCCGAGGGCTACCAGCGCGGCCGCAGCGCCGACGAGATCCCGCGGATCATGCGCGACGAACTGCTGCGGCGCGGATTGGGCGAGAATGCCCTGGTGATCGAGCTCGACGAGACCGATGCCGCGCGCCGCCTGCTGGCCTGGGCGCGTGCCGGCGACCTGGTGGTCGCGCCGATCTTCGACGCCGCGCCGCGCGCGCGGCTGCAGGCCCTGCTCGATGCGATGCAGGCCAGCGGCTGGCAGGCGGGCGACCCGCTGCCGCCCAGTGACGAGAACCCCGATGATGCGATACCAGGACAACCGGCGTGAGTGACGTGCTGCAGCGGATCGTGCAGCGCAAGCACGAGGAGATCGCCGCGCGCCGCGCCGCGCTGCCCCTGCCGGAGATCGCCGCGCGCGCCGCCGATGCGGCGCCGGTGCGCGGCTTCGCCGCCGCCATCCAGGCCCGGATCGCCGCCGGCGATGCCGCGGTGATCGCCGAGGTCAAGAAGGCCAGCCCGTCGAAAGGCGTGATCCGGCCCGATTTCCACCCCGCCGACATCGCCCGCAGCTACGCCGCCGGCGGCGCGGCCTGCCTGTCGGTGCTGACCGACATCGATTTCTTCCAGGGCGCCGATGCGTACTTGCAGCAAGCGCGCGCGGCCTGTGCCCTGCCGGTCATTCGCAAGGACTTCTTGATCGATCCGTACCAGGTGGTGGAAGCCCGTGCGCTGGGTGCTGACTGCATCTTGCTGATCGTATCGGCGCTGGACGACGTGCGCATGGCCGAACTGGCCGCCACGGCCAAGCAGGTTGGCCTGGACGTGCTGGTGGAAGTGCACGATGGCCACGAGCTGGAGCGTGCGCTGGCTACGCTGGACACGCCGTTGATCGGAGTGAACAACCGTAACCTGCACACCTTCGAGGTCAGCCTGGAAACCACCCTCGACCTGCTGCCGCGCATTCCACGCGACCGCCTGGTGGTGACCGAGAGTGGCATTCTCAATCGCGCGGATGTCGAGTTGATGGAAATCAGTGAGGTGTATGCCTTCCTGGTCGGCGAAGCCCTCATGCGCGCCGAGAACCCCGGCTCGGAGCTGGAGCGTCTGTTCTTTCCCGAGCGCAAGCGGCTGGTCAGCAGCCCGGATGTGGATTGAACAAACAGAAAAGGAGCCCAAACAGGCAATGTGAAAAATACTGCGCTCGCTCCTGCGGCGTTAAAAACCGGCTCAAAAT
>JAFAFY010000346.1 GCA_023423235.1 Pseudomonadota bacterium | reverse complement strand
GTGGTGCTGGCCCTGCCCAACGGCAAGGCGGCATCGTACGTGGAAGCGATCGACGCGACCCGCCCAGAGACCTTGGTGGTGGACCTGTCGGCCGACTACCGCTTCGATCCGTCCTGGTACTACGGCTTGCCGGAGATCACCCGCGGCCGCTACGCCGGGCAGAAGCGGATCAGCAATCCGGGCTGCTACGCCACGGCGATGCAACTGGCGATCTCCCCGCTGCTCGACCAGTTGGCCGGACCGCCAGCGTGCTTCGGCGTGTCGGGCTATTCCGGCGCCGGCACCACGCCTTCGGACAAGAACAACGTCGATCTGCTGGCGGGCAACCTGATGCCCTACGCGCTGGTCAACCACGTGCACGAGCGCGAGGTCTCCGCGCACCTGGGCGTGCCGGTGGAATTCATGCCGCACGTGGCGCCGCATTTCCGCGGCATCACCATGACCGTCAACCTGTGGCTGCAGCAGCCGATGACCCGCGAGCAGGTGCAGGCGCGCTACCACGCCCGCTACGACGGCGAGCCGCTGGTGCAGCTGGTCGACGACGCGCCGTGGGTCAGCCGCATCGCCGGCCGCCACGGCGTGCAGATCGGCGGGATTGCCGTGGCCCCGGGCGGCAAGCGCGTGGTCGTGGTCGCCACGCTCGACAACCTGCTCAAGGGCGCGGCCACCCAGGCGATGCAGAATCTCAACCTGGCGCTGGGTTTCGACGAATTGACCGCAATCCCCACCGACGCCGCATGACCCGCACGCCGCGGCACTGCCGACACCACCCGGGCCGCGGCCCGCACGCATAGGAATTCCGAGATGTCCGACCTGTTGTGGCAGAAACCCGGCGTCGCCGTCGACGCGCAGATCCAGGCGTTTCTGGCCGGCGACGACGTGATCCTGGACCGCGCGTTCTTCCTGCACGACATCGCCGCAAGCGACGCCCACGCGCAGGGCCTGCAGCGCATCGGCATCCTCACCGTGGACGAGCTCACCGGCCTGCAGCGCGAGCTGGCGGTGCTGGCCGAGGACTTCCGCAGCGGCGCCTTCGTGCTCGACGACCGCTTCGAGGACGGGCACTCGGCGATCGAGGCGCGGCTGACCGAACGCCTGGGCGATGCCGGCCGCAAGATCCACACCGGCCGCAGCCGCAACGACCAGGTGCTGGTCGCCACCCGCCTGTGGCTGAAGGAGAAGCTGGCGCGGCTGGCGGTCCTGAGCCGCGAGATCGCCGGCATCGCGCTGGACCGCGCCGAGGCCGAACGCGAACTGCCGATTCCCGGCTACACCCACATCCAGCGCGCCGTGGTGTCCTCCGGCGGCATGTGGTGGTCGGGCTGGGCCGAGGCCTTCATCGACAACGCCAGCCGTGCGCGCGACACCCTGGCGCTGATCGACGCCAACCCGCTGGGCACGGCGGCGGGCTACGGCGTCAACCTGGCGCTGGACCGCGACCACACCACCGCGGCGCTGGGTTTCGCGCGCATGCAGGTCTCGCCGGTGTACGCCCAGCTCTCGCGCGGCAAGTTCGAGCTGGCCGCCCTGGAAGCGCTGGGCGGCGCCACCCTGGACCTGCGCCGCATCGCCTGGGACCTGTCGCAGTTCACCAGCGCCGAATACGGGTTTGTCGCGCTGCCGGCGCAGTACACCACCGGCAGCTCGATCATGCCCAACAAGCGCAATCCCGACGTCATCGAACTGATGCGCGCCACCCACGCCAGCGTGGCGGCGGCGCGCACGGAGATCGAACAGCTGCTGTCGCTGCCTTCGGGCTACCACCGCGACCTGCAGGCCTCCAAGGGCGCGATCTTCCACGGCTTCGGCCGTGGCCTGGCCGCGCTGGAACTGTTGCCTGCGCTGCTGGCCAACCTGGAATGGCGCCCGCAGCGGCTGCGCGGCGCGATCGACTCGGGCATGTATGCGACCGACGTGGCGGTGGAAGCCGCGCTGGCCGGCGTGCCGTTCCGCGAGGCCTACAAGGCCGCCGCCGCGGCCAGCGATACGGCCGGCGATGGCCGCACGCCCGAAGGCAGCCTCGCCGCGCGTATCTCGCCCGGCGGCGCGGCCGACCTGCGGCTGGAGGTGCTGCGGGCGCGCTGGGAGGCGCTGGACTGACATGCCGGCGGTCTCGACTTCCCATGCCGAGCACTACACCTGGGGCGGAGGCTGCGACGGCTGGCACCTGCTGCGCGGCGACGACCTCAGCGTGATCGAGGAGCGGATGCCGCCGGGCAGCCGCGAACAGCGGCATCTGCATCGCCGCGCCCGGCAGTTCTTCTATGTGCTGGCGGGCGAGGCGATGCTGGAACTGGAGGGCGCGCGGCACCCGCTGCAGGCGGGGCAGGGGCTGCACGTGCCGCCCGGCAGCGCCCACCAGATGTGCAACGAAAGCGCCCACGAGCTGCGCTTCCTGGTGGTCTCCGCGCCGCGCAGCCATGGCGACCGCGTCGCCGCTGCGCTCGATGCCGAGGGCGCCGGCCGATGAAGCGCTATCTGGTCCTGGCCATGCGCAAGCCCGGTTTCGACGCTGCCGTGGTCGCGCCGCACAAGGCCTTTCTCGATGTATTGATGGCCGAAGGCCGGCTGGCGATGACCGGCGGCTTCAGCGACGGCAGTGGCGGCGCGTACGTGCTGCAGGATGTCGATGGCATCGAAGCGGCGCGAGCCATCGTCGCGCGCGACCCGCTGGTGCTGCGCGACGCGTCCGAGTTGACCGTCCACGAATGGAACCTGCGCGCATGAGGGCCTTGAGCATCACCACACGGGTGCGCCCCGCCACGATGGCACGCACATCGCCTGCCGGCTTGCCGGTGCGCCGGGCCCTGCTGCAGGTTTGCGCGCGATGAACCCGATCCCCGCCGCCTTCACCGAGCAGCAACTGCCGCCGTGGCGGCGCGCGGTGCTCAAGGTCGGCAGCAGCCTGCTGGCGGCCGACGGCGGCGGCCTGTCGCCGCGTTACGCCGAGGCCCTGGCCGGCTTCGTGCGCCAGAGCCAGGCGTTGGGACGCGAGGTGGTCATCGTGTCCTCCGGCGCGGTGGCGGCCGGTCGCGCGATCGTCTCGGCCGGCCTGGCGCCGGGCGCGGCGATGGCTGAGCGCCAGGCGCTGGCGGCGCTGGGGCAGGCGCGCCTGACCGGCTTCTGGCAAGGGTTCTTCCAGCGCCCGGTCGCGCAGGTGCTGCTGACCCACGACGATCTGCACAGCCGCCGCCGCTACCTCAACGCGCGGGCCACGCTGCAGGCGCTGCTGCAGCATCGCGCAGTGCCGGTGGTCAACGAGAACGACACCGTGTCGGTGGATGAACTGAAGCTGGGCGACAACGACAACCTGGCCGCGATCGTCGCTGCGCTGATCGATGCCGAGGTGCTGTTCATCGCCACCGACATCGACGGCCTCTACGACGCCGACCCGCGGGTGGAACCGCACGCGCAGCCGATGCCGGTGGTCGCGCGCATGAGCGCCTCGCTGCTGGCAGTGGCCGGCGGCACCGGCAGCAGTGTCGGTACCGGCGGCATGCGCACCAAGCTCGAGGCCGCGCAGCGCGCCGCCTCGGCCGGCATCGCCACGGTGCTGTTCAATGGTCGCCGCGCCGACGTGCTGGAAGGTCTGGCCCACGACCGTCTGCGCGGCACCCGCATCCACGCACTGCGCACCCGCGTGGCCGCGCGCAAGTACTGGCTGCAGAACGCGCCGGGCGAGGCGGGCGCGGCGGTGGTGGTGGACGCCGGCGCGGCCAATGCCATCATCGAAAAGGGCGCCTCGCTGCTGCCCGGCGGCATCGCTTCGGTGCGCGGCGAGTTCCGCCGCGGCGACCTGGTGGAGATCGTCTGCGACGATGGCGGCCGATCCGAGCGCATCGCCCGTGGCGTCACCCAGTATTCCGCGGGCGACATCCGTCGCCTGGCGCGCCGGCATTCGCGCGACATCGAGGCGACGCTCGGTTACAACTACGGCGAGAACATCGTCCACCGCGACGACATGGTGCTGGTGTAGCGCGGTTCCGTCGCCTGCATCCGTCCTCCACGCGTACCGCGACCGGTCACCGGGCCGCGGCCACGCCACAACTCCGAGCGATGCCATGACCGACATCAGGACTTCCGCGCTGGCCTGCCGCGACGCCGCCCAGGCATTGGCACAGCTGCCCGGCGCCGACAAGGACGCGCTGCTGCGGGCGATGGCCGATGCGCTGGACGCCGATGCCGACACGATCCTGGCCGCCAATGCGCGCGACCTGGCCGCGGCGCGCGAGAAGGGCACGGCCGGCGCGATGCTCGACCGGCTGGCGCTCGACCACGCGCGCCTGGCCGCGGTCTCGGCCGCCTTGCGCGAGGTCGCCGCGCTGCCCGATCCGGTCGGCCAGGTCACCCGCCGAGACACCCGCCCCAACGGCATCGCGGTGGAGAAGGTGCGGGTGCCGCTGGGCGTGATCGCGATGATCTACGAGGCCCGGCCCAACGACACCGCCGACGCCGCGGCGTTGTGCATCAAGGCCGGCAACGGCGTGATCCTGCGCGGCGGCAGCGAGGCGATCCATTCCAACACCGCCATCGCCGCGTCGCTGCAGCGCGCCCTGCGCGAGGCCGGCATCGGCGAAGCCGCGCTGACCCTGGTCACCGACCTGCGCCGCGAGACGATGCTGGCGCTGCTGCAGCTCAGCGACATCGTCGACCTGGCGATCCCGCGCGGCGGCGAGGGCCTGATCCGCTTCGTCGCCGAGCATGCGCGGGTACCGGTGATCAAGCACTACAAGGGCGTGTGCCACCTGTTCGTCGATGCCAGCGCGGACCCGGCGCTGGCGCTGCGCCTGCTGGTCGACGGCAAGGTCGGCCGGCCCAGCGCCTGCAATGCGCTGGAAACGCTGCTGGTGCACGCGGACATCGCCGATACTTTCCTGCCGGATGCCGTCGCGGCGCTGCGCGCGCACGGCGTCGAGGTGCGCGGCGACGAGCGCACGCGCGCGCTCGTGGCCGATGTCGTGCCGGCAACCGACGACGACTACGCGGCCGAGTTCCTCGACCTAGTGATCGCGGTGCGCGTGGTCGATACGCTCGATGCCGCGATCACCCACATCCGCCGCTTCGGTTCCGACCATACCGAAGTCATCGCCACCCGCGACGAGGACAATGCCGCGCGCTTCATCGACGCCTTGCGCGCCGCGGTGGTGATGGTCAACGCGTCCTCGCGCTTCAGCGACGGCGGCGAGCTGGGGCTGGGCGCGGAAATCGGCATCTCGACCACGCGCCTGCATGCCCATGGACCGATGGGCCTGGAAGCGCTGACGGTCGAACGCTTCGTGGTCCGCGGCGACGGCCAGGTGCGCAACATCGGCAATTGAAACTGCGGAGGCCGCGCCCGTGGGCGGACGCTCCGCCGCGCCATGCTGCCGCCAAACGATCCTTCCCCGCGCCATCCTTCCGCAGCGTCGTCCTGCTCCCGCGCCACCCTTCCCCCGCGAGCGGGGGGAGGTGCCCGAAGGGCGGATGGGGGCGAGCCGCTGTAACGGGAGCACAACCCCGAAAGTCAGGTTCCCTCCCTCCTTGCATGCCGCACAAGCCAGCCGCCGCAGTCGTGATGCGGCGGGGCAGCGCAGTCCCGCGCGCAGTCGGCCGCCCGTCAACCGTCCTGCAGCCGCGCGGCCATCTCCTCTCGCATCAGGTACTTCTGCACCTTGCCGCTGATGGTCATCGGAAAGCCGCCGACGAACTCGACATAGCGCGGGATCTTGTAGTGGGCGATGCGCCCGCGGCAGAAGTCGCGGATGCTGTCGGCGTCGCAATGCGCACCTTCGGACAGGCGGATCCAGGCGCAGACCTCCTCGCCGTATTTCGCGTCGGGCACGCCGAACACCTGCACGTCGGCCACTGCCGGGTGCGTGTGCAGGAATTCCTCGATCTCGCGCGGGTAGATGTTCTCGCCGCCGCGGATCAGCATGTCCTTGAGCCGGCCGACGATGCGGCAGTAGCCATCGCCGTCGATCGTCGCCAGGTCGCCGGTATGCATCCAGCCCTCGGCATCCAGCGCCTCGGCGGTGCGCAGCGGGTCGCCCCAGTAGCCCTGCATCACCGAATAGCCGCGGGTCTGCAGTTCGCCGGTGGTGCCGCGCGGCACGACGACGCCGTCCTCGTCGACGATCCGCACCTCGACATGTGGATGCACCCGGCCGACCGAATCCACGCGCCGGTCCAGCGGGTCGTCGGGCGTGGTCTGGAAGCTGACCGGGCTGGTCTCGGTCATGCCGTAGGCGATGGTCACCTCGCGCATGTGCATGCGCTCGACCACCTGCTGCATCACCGTTACCGGGCACGGCGAGCCGGCCATGATGCCGGTGCGCAGCGTGGACAGGTCGAAGTCGCCGAAGCGCGGGTGCTCCAGCTCGGCGATGAACATCGTCGGCACGCCATGCAGGCCGGTGCAGCGTTCCCCGGCCACGGTCTGCAGGGTGAGCAGCGGGTCGAAACCCTCGCCCGGCACCACCATGCAGGCGCCGTGCGTCACGCAGGCCAGGTTGCCCAGCACCATGCCGAAGCAGTGGTAGAACGGCACCGGGATGCACAGCCGGTCGGCTTCGGTCAGGCGCATGGCCTCGCCGATGAACCAGCCGTTGTTGACGATGTTGTGGTGGGTCAGCGTGGCGCCCTTCGGCGCGCCGGTGGT
>JAFAFY010000344.1 GCA_023423235.1 Pseudomonadota bacterium | reverse complement strand
TCGTCATCGCAATCGTCATCGCCATCATCTGCGCCCCCCCGGCGCGGACGCCGGCGGGAGCTGACGCCCGCGCAACGGGCGCTGGCACTGCTGGTCCGGCGGGAGCATTCGCGGCCGGAACTGCTGCGCAAGCTGTCGGCACGGGGTGTCGATGCCACAGAAGCGGAGGCAGCGGTTACGCGGATGGCCGATTCCGGCTGGCAGGACGACGGCCGTTTCGCAGTAGGACTGGCGCGCATGCGCGCGGCCGGCGGCTATGGCCCGGTGCGGATCGAGGCGGAGCTGGCCACGCATGGCCTGGGCGCGGAGCAGATCGCGGCTGCGTTCCAGGCGCTTGACGACGATGGCGAGGCGGACTGGCGGGCGCGTGCTTCGGCGCTGTTGCAGCGGCGTTTCCGCGCCGAAGTGCTGGCCGCCGATCCCGTCGCGCGACGCAAGGCCGGCGATTTCCTGTTGCGCCGCGGCTTTGCCGGCGACACCCTGCGCGAGGCGATTCGGGACGTCTGCGGCCGCTGAGCCCTTCGGCGGCCCCGGTCGCGACGGCCATCCCGGCGCGGGAATGCCCGCGCGACGCCCGGCAGGCCTGCTACCCTTTGCGGATTGGGTCGACACCGCCGTGCCGTCCCGCCAGCAGGCGGATCGATGGCGTGGCGCAGGCCCGTTTTCGTCAACGCCAGGCCAATGACCACGCAAACCCCACGCAGCACCGCGCAGATCCGCAGCGATTTCCTCGAATTCTTCCTGGAACGCGGCCATACCATCGTCCCCTCCGCATCGCTGGTGCCGGGCAACGATCCGACCCTGCTGTTCACCAACTCGGGCATGGTCCAGTTCAAGGACGTGTTCCTCGGCGCGGAGAAGCGCAGCTACGTGCGCGCGGCCGACGTGCAGCGTTGCCTGCGCGCGGGTGGCAAGCACAACGACCTCGACCAGGTCGGCTACACCGCCCGCCACCACACCTTCTTCGAGATGCTGGGCAACTGGTCGTTCGGCGACTACTTCAAGAAGGACGCGATCGCCTGGGCCTGGGAACTGCTGACCCGGGTCTGGCAGCTACCGCCCGAGCGCCTGCTGGTGACCGTCTACCACACCGACGACGAGGCCTATGCGCTGTGGCGCGACATGGTCGGCGTGCCCGAGGACCGCATCGTCCGCATCGGCGACAACAAGGGCGCGCCGTTCGCTTCCGACAATTTCTGGCAGATGGCCGAGACCGGCCCCTGCGGCCCCTGCACCGAGATCTTCTACGACCACGGCGCGCACATCGCCGGCGGTCCGCCGGGCTCGCCCGACGAGGATGGCGACCGCTACATCGAGATCTGGAACCTGGTGTTCATGCAGTTCGACCGCCAGCCCGACGGCACCCTGCAGCCCTTGCCCGCGCCCTGCGTCGATACCGGCATGGGGCTGGAGCGGCTGGCGGCGATCCTGCAGCACGTGCACAGCAATTACGAGATCGACCTGTTCCAGGCGCTGATCCGCGAGGCCGCCAGCCTGACCGGCACCCGGGATCTGGAGAACAAGTCGCTGCGCGTGATCGCCGACCACATTCGCGCCTGCGCGTTCCTGATCGTCGACGGCGTGCTGCCGTCCAACGAGGGCCGCGGTTATGTACTGCGCCGGATCATCCGTCGCGCGCTGCGCCACGGCTGGATGCTCGGCGTGCGCCAGCCGTTCTTCCATCGCATGGTCGCCACCCTGGACGCGGTGATGGGCGAGGCCTATCCCGAACTGCACGACAAGCGCGCACTGGTCGAACGCGCGCTCGAGGCCGAGGAGCTGCGCTTCGCTGAGACGCTGGATGCCGGCATGCGCATCTTCGACGACGTCGCCGCGCGCAGCACCGGCATCATCCCGGGCGAGGACGCGTTCCGGCTCTACGACACCTACGGCTTCCCGCTCGACCTGACCGCCGACATCGCGCGCGAGCGCGGGCTCGAAGTCGACATGGCCGGTTTCGACGCCGCCATGCAACGCCAGCGCGAGACCGCGCGCGCCGCCGGCAAGTTCGCCTCCGGCACCGGCCTGCCGGCGGAACTCGTCGCCCAGCTCACGCCCACCGTGTTCGAAGGTTATGACGCCACCACGGCGGACGACCTGCGCGTGGTCGCGCTGCTGCGCGATGGCCGCCCCGTCGACGCGATCACGGCCGGCGACGATGCCGTGGTGATCCTCGACCGCACCCCGTTCTACGCCGAATCCGGCGGCCAGGTCGGCGATACCGGCGTGCTGGAGGCTGGCGCGTCCGAAGCCGGTGGCGCGCGTTTCGATGTCACCGACACCCAGAAATACGCCGGCCAGTTCCACGGCCACATCGGCCGTCTCGCCTCCGGCGCGCTGCGCTTGGGCGACCGCGTCCGCGGCGCCATCGACGCCGGGCGACGCGGCACCATCGTGCTCAACCACAGCGCCACACACCTTCTGCATGGCGCGCTGCGCGGCCTGCTCGGCACCCACGTCGCGCAGAAGGGTTCGCTGGTCGCGCCCGATCGCCTGCGCTTCGATTTCTCGCATTTCCAGCCCGTCGCCGGTGACGAACTCGCCGAGATCGAGCGCCAGGTCAATGCCGAGGTGCGTGCCAACCATCCGGTCACCATCCAGCAGATGGACATGCAGTCCGCGCTCGATTCCGGCGCAATGGCGCTATTCGGCGAGAAGTACGGCGAGCGCGTGCGTGTGGTCACCATGGGCGATTCGGTCGAGCTGTGCGGCGGCACCCACGTCGACAGCACCGGCCGCATCGGCCTGTTCAAGCTGGTCTCCGAGGGCGGCGTCTCGGCCGGCGTGCGCCGCATCGAGGCGCTGACCGGGCAGGCCGCGCTCGATCACGTCCGCGCCGAGGAGGATCGCCTGCGGCAGGCGGCCGGGCTGCTGGGCGGCACCGGCGCCGAAGTGGGCGAGCGCCTGCGCGCATTGCTCGACCGGCAGAAGCAGCTTGAACGCGAAATCGACGCGCTCAAGGCCAAGGCCGCCAGCGGCGCGACCGCGGACCTCGCGACATCGGCTGTCGACATCGGCGGCGTCAAGGTGCTGGCCGCGCGTATCGAAGGACTGGATGGCAAGGCGCTGCGCGATGCGGTCGATCGTTTGAAGCAGCAACTGGGCGATGTGGTGGTGGTGCTCGCCGGCGCACAGGACGGCAAGGTCGCACTGGTCGCCGGTGTGGGCGGCAGCGCCGCCGGGCGGATCAAGGCGGGCGAACTGTTGTCGCATGTCGCCGGACAGATCGGCGGGCGCGGCGGCGGGCGGCCGGACCTCGCGCAGGGCGGCGGCGACGATAGTCCGGCGCTGCCCGCAGTGCTGGCCGCCGTCCCGGGATGGGTCGAAAATCACATGGCGTGAGCGCACGTTAAATGCCGATGCACAGCGGTTGACCGGCCGCCCGGATGACGACATTCTTCACAGATTGATTTGGCCTGAAATCGGTTTCCACCATCGATGATGGTCCGGAACAGGTCTGCCGACATCGATTCGCGTGTCGGCTCCAGGAGAGTTTTTTATGTTGATTCTGACCCGACGCGTCGGAGAGACGCTGATGATTGGTGACTCGGTATCCGTCACCGTGCTGGGCGTGAAGGGCAACCAGGTACGCATCGGCATCACCGCGCCCAAGGACGTTGCCGTGCACCGCGAGGAGATCTATCAGCGCATCCACCGTGGCGAAGGTGTCGAAGCCCCGCAGGGCCTCGACGATGCCACAGAGGATTTGCCGCAATCGAGGTGAGCCGGTATCCTTTGCACCGCGTTCAGCGCCTGGCGCCGGACGCGGTACTTCGGAGAGTTGCCCGAGAGGCCGAAGGGGCTCCCCTGCTAAGGGAGTATGGGGTCAAAAGCTCCATCGAGGGTTCGAATCCCTCACTCTCCGCCACTGTCTTGATCCGTCGGAACACGCAGCATCATTCCGGCGGAAATCATCAAGGCAGGCGTTGACAGGAATTCGCGCAGCATGCAGAATTCCGCTTCTGTTTCACGCGCCCGTAGCTCAGTTGGATAGAGCACCAGGCTACGAACTTGGGGGTCGGAGGTTCGAATCCTTCCGGGCGCGCCAGAACAGGAAATCGAGAAGGTCAATGGGCGCGCCCCATTGGCCTTTTTGCTTTGCGGTGGTTCGCGCCGAAGGCGCTCTGCGCGCAACAAGTAGCAAGATCCAGCTTCTTTGGCATTCGATGCGCGAAAAGCGCAGTGGTTGGCTTTGCGTCCTGCGGCGGTAGATCGGCATGTCGGCGCATGTTGCCAAGCGCTGCGCTCGATCAGGCGCGTGTGGTCCTGGTAAAGACAG
>JAFAFY010000301.1 GCA_023423235.1 Pseudomonadota bacterium | reverse complement strand
CGCCGCCGGCACGCGATGACGCCGCTCGGCTTGGTGGTGCTGGAGTACCTGCAACTGGTCGAGATCGTCACCGGCAAGGGCGAGAACTATTCGGTCGGGATAGGCCGCGTCACGCGTTCGCTGGTGAACCTGTCGCAGGAGTTGGGCATCCCGGTGATCTGCCTGTCGCAGCTGAGCCGCGAGACCGAGAAAGAAGGCCGGCCGAAGCCGTCGCACCTGCGCGACTCGGATTCGATTGAGGCCGACGCCGAGTCGGTGGTCTTCGTCTACCGCGAGGAGGTCAACAAACCGGACTCGGAGCACCGAGGCACCATTGAGGTCATCGTGGCACTCAACCGCAACGGCGCCGGCGATTCCTGCCGGCTGCTGTTCGACGGCGCGCAGTACCGGTGCGAGCCGCTGCCCGAGTACTGGCGGCCGGAGCGTAGCGCCGAGAACGACGGCAAGCCGAAGCGCAGCCGCGGGTTCGGCAACGCTGGGCGAGACCGGCAGGCGGCGGCTTGATGATGGCTCGGCTACTCAGTGGCGGGAGCCGGGTTGATCCTGTCCAGTCGCTCGGCGAAGTCAGCCCTTTGTCGGTAAAGTCGTTGGCAAGCTTCATCGCGGAACACGCCAGATCCCGGCTTATCGGCGTAGTCGGTGCAGATTTGGATGTAGCGCCGGTTATCCGAGAACGAACCCATCGCGTAGACGATTCCCATACCAAGGAAGAGCAACGCGAGGCCCCCGGCGGCCAGGAGGGATCGCCGTCTGCGTGTGTCGCTTTTGAACTCGGCAACCTGACCAGCTCGGGCTACTGCAAGCCAGTACCAGAGCAACGCGAGGATGATTCCGCCCATCTCCAGCCACGCTTTGTGCTGGGCAACGCCGTGGATGGCCTCCTGGCCGATCATCGAAACGCTGAAGGCTGCGAGCGCCGTCGCCAGTGCCCAGTTCCTCCCAAGCTCAAGGGTGGCTTCGAGGACTTTGCTCTTCGGTTGGGGTTCGACGGCGGACATGGGTGCTCCTTGCGGTGGTTGGAAAGCCTCTTGTCCGCTATGCCTGTCGCAGAAGCTGCGACGGCGGGAGGTCGCAGCTGATGGACGACCGCGCCTTCCGCATATTCTTCGCGCGGGTGATGCTCAACGAGTGCCGCGCGCGCCGACACAGTCGCGTGAACCGCGACTTCTACTGGAGCCTGTTCGCTTCCGCGCAGAAGGCGCGTCGGCTGGCCGCTTCCATGCGCGCCACGCCGGTGCAAGGTGGGCTGTTCTCATGAAGACCGAGGCCACCAAGAAGATCGCCCACAAGCGCGCGGCGCGCCCGATCTAGCGCTTCCGGTCGGCATCGGCTCAGGCCATCGTTGCGGCCGGTGAAGCGGCGGCCCGCGGGCTGTGTCCTGCGGGCGCTTGCGCCAGATCAATGCGCAGCCGTGCTGCAGCGGTAGAGTCGGGCGCATGGAACGGAGAACGCTGCTGGCTGGACTGGGCGGTGCCGCGGTGCTGGCGGGCGCGGGCGCCTTGGGCTGGCGCGCGGCGATCGGCAGCGTCGACGACTACGCCGCCTACACCCGGCGGCTGCGCGCGCCGCTGCCTGTACCCGCCGCCATCGCCGAGCTGGTGCGCTACGCCACGCTTGCCGCAAGCAGCCACAACACCCAGCCGTGGCGCTTCCGCGCCGGTGCCGGGGAGATCGCGATCCTCCCCGACCTCGCCCGCGCCACGCCGGTGGTCGATCCCGATGACCACCACCTGTTCGTCAGCCTGGGCTGCGCTGCGGAAAACCTGGCCATCGCCGGTGGTGCCGGCGGGCGACCGGGCGAACTGCTGCAGCAGCCCGACGGCAGTCTGCGGTTCGTATACACGCCGGCCAGGCCGCGCGCCGATCCGTTGCTGGCGGCCATTCCGCAGCGCCAGTGCACGCGCGCGCTCTACGACGGCCGCGCCATCACCACCGCGGATCTCGATGCGTTGCAACGGGCCGCGCAGGTGCCGGGCGTGCACCTGGTGTTGCTGTCGGAGCGCGCGCGCATCGACCGGCTGCGCGACCTGGTGATGGCCGGGAACGGCCTGCAGATGCGCGACCCGGCGTTCATGGCCGAACTGAAGGCCTGGCTGCGCTTCAACCCGCGCAGCGCGATGGCCAGCGGTGACGGTCTGCTGTCGGCCACGACCGGCAACCCGGCGCTTCCTGATTTCCTGGGTGCACCTGCGTTCGATGCGTTCGTCGATGCTGCGTCGGAAACCGACAAGTACGCGCGCCAGATCGACTCCTCGGCGGGCATCGCGGTGTTCTTCGGCGAACGCGACGACCGCGCGCACTGGGTCGCCGTGGGGCGGGCCTGCCAGCGGTTCGCGTTGATGGCGACCACGCTCGGACTTCGCCACGCCCATATCAACCAGCCGGTCGAAGTGGCCGCGCTGCGGCCCGAACTGGCGGCACTGGCGGGCGCGCCGGGCGTGCGGCCGGACCTCGTGCTGCGCTTCGGCCATGGGCCGGTACTGCCGTTCTCGCCGCGCCGTCCGGTGGCATCGGTGCTGGCCTGATCGCGGCGCCGACGGCGCTGCGGTCGAGGGGGGCAAACCTGGAATGCAATCGCGTTGCACGGGTCGTGGCCTGCCTTGCGCGCTGCTTGTGCCCGGGGTGGCGGACGTATGTAATCGCGGCTCCCGCCATGGAGTCAGGAACATGCCGCATCGCTTGCTCGCGCGGGGCCTGATTGCCGCTGTCCTGGGCCTGGCCGCCGCGCTACCCGCGTTCTCGCAGTCGCAGGTCGGCGACGAACCCCGCGACACCGCGGCTGACAGTGGCGCCCTGCCACCGCCCGCCGTCGCCGGACGGACGGCCGACGACCCTGCCGTCGAGGCGGACAGCGTGGCGACGGCCACAGACGGCGAGATCGTCGACATGGGGGTCGTGGTGGTGTCGGGGGCGCAACCCGGGCCGGGGCTGTGGCGCGTGCGTCGCGACGGGCACACGCTCCACGTCCTGGGCGAAGTGCTGCCGTTGCCGCGCCGCATGCACTGGCTCTCGGACGACGTCGAGGCGGTGGTTGCCGGGTCCGGGACCATCATCGCCTCGCCCGCGATCACGCTGGGCAGCGACATCGGTGCCTTTCGCGGGTTGATGCTGCTGCCTTCGCTGCTGCGCGCGCGGCGCAATCCCGACGGCAAACGGCTGGTGGACGTCTTGCCAGCGGACGCCTACGCGCGCTGGCAGCCACTGAAGGCGCGCTACATGGGCACCGGCAACCGGGTCGAGCGGTGGCGCCCCATCTTCGCCTCGCAGGCGCTCTACGAGGATGCGATCCGGCACGTCGGGCTGCGCCAGGACAGCGTGGTTGCGCCGTTGGTCGCGCGCATCGCCAAGACCCACGACATCCCGGTCATGCCGACGACGGTGGCGATCAAGGTCGAGGATCCCAAAGCCCTGATCCGCGAATTCGGCAGCGGCCCGCTGGATGACATTGCCTGCTTCGACCGCACGCTGGCGCGGATCGAGCATGACCTCCACGCCATGGGCGCGCGTGCCAACGCCTGGGCGACCGGCGACATCGACGCGCTGCGCGCACTGCCCACCCAGAGCCAGTTCACGGCCTGCCTGCGGGTCCTGACCGAGAGCGGCATTGCCCAGCGGCTGGGCGTGGCGGACATCGACCAGCAGTTGGAGGCGCGCTGGCTGGCCGCCGCCGAACAGGCGCTGGCCGAGCATGTCGACAGTTTCGCGACGCTGCCGATGGCGCTGGTGCTTGCGCCCGATGGCTACCTGGCCAGGCTGGCGGCGAAGGGCTACGAGGTGGAGGCGCCGTAGCCGGCCGGCCATGCCGGCAGCGGCATGGCGCGCGTCGCGCAGGCCTGCCTGGCGTGGCCTGCTTGGCATGGCGATGCTTTGCATCGCGCGTTGCGCTGAAGGGCCGTGCCGCGTCCGCGGCCCGGTCCCGGGCGTCACCGCCCGCGACAGTGCCGGGGTGGACTCAGCCGGCGAGGCTGCGCACGGCCTGGGGTGGCCCGGCGAGATCCGGCCATCGCGCCAGCAGCGAGGCGCGGATGCCGGCGGTATCCAGGCCGGCCTCGGCCAGCAGGTCTTCGCGGCTGGCGTGGTGCTGGAAGGCGTCGGGTAGGCCCAGGTGCAGCATCGGCAGGGTGATGCCTTCGGCGTTCAGCAGCTCGGATACGCCCGAACCGGCGCCGCCGGCGACGACGTTGTCCTCCAGCGTGACGAAGCCCTCGTGGGTCCGGGCCAGCTCCAGCAGCAGCGCGCGGTCCAGCGGCTTGATGAAGCGCATATTGACCACCGTCAGCCCGAGTTCCGCGCCGACCTGTTCGGCCGCCGGCACCAGCGCGCCGAAGGCCAGCAGTGCCAGGCGCGCGCCGCGCTGGCGGACTTCGGCCTTGCCCAGTGGCAACGGCGCCAGATCGGCCTGCACGGCGACGCCGGGACCGCTGCCGCGCGGATAGCGCACCGCGGCCGGGCCTTCGTGCAGGAAACCGGTGCTGAGCAACTGGCGGCATTCGTTCTCGTCGGCCGGCGCCATCACCACCATGTTCGGTACGCAGCGCAGGAAGCTGAGGTCGAGGTTGCCGGCGTGGGTGGCGCCATCGGGGCCGACCACGCCGCCGCGGTCGATCGCGAACAGCACGTCGAGGTTCTGCAGTGCCACGTCGTGCACCAGTTGGTCGTAGCCGCGCTGCAGGAAGGTCGAGTAGATCGCCACCACCGGCTTGGCGCCTTCGCAGGCCATGCCGGCCGCCAGCGTCACCGCATGCTGCTCGGCGATCGCCGTGTCGAAATAGCGGTCCGGATACTCCTTGCTGAAGCGCACCAGGCCCGAACCCTCGCGCATCGCCGGGGTGATCGCCAGCAGGCGCTGGTCGGCCGCCGCCATGTCGCACAGCCAGTCGCCGAACACGTCGGTGTAGGTCGGCTTCTTCGTCCCGCCCTTGGCGACCACGCCCTGGCTGGGGTCGAACGGCGAGACGGCGTGGTAGCCGATCTGGTCGCCCTCGGCCAGCTCGTAGCCCTTGCCCTTGGTGGTGATGACATGCAGCAGCTGCGGCCCCTTGAGGCCCTTGAGCGTCTTCATCGCGCCCAGCAGCGCCGGCAGGTCGTGGCCGTCGATCGGGCCGGTGTAGTGGAAGCCCATTTCCTCGAACAGCGTGGACGGCACGAACATGCCCTTCCAGTGTTCCTCCCAGCGCTTGACGAAACGCGCCGGCGGCTTGTTCTTGTCGCCCAGCAGCTTCTTGCCACCCTCGCGCAGGGCGTTGAGGGTCTGGCTGCCGGTCATGCGCCCGAGCATGCGGGTCAGGCCGCCGACCGCCTCGCTGATCGACATGCGGTTGTCGTTGAGGATCACCAGCAGGTCGGGATCGGTGTCCATGCCGCCGGCGTGGTTCAGGGCCTCGAAGGCCATGCCCGCGGTCATCGCGCCGTCGCCGATCACCGCGACCACGCGGCGGTCGTTGCCGGCGCGGGCATTGGCGACGGCCATGCCCAGCGCGGCGGAGATCGAGGTGCTGGAGTGGCCGACGCCGAAGGTGTCGTACTCGGATTCCTCGCGCTTGGGAAACGGCGCCACGCCACCGTTCTGCTTGACCGTGTGGATGCGGTCGCGGCGACCGGTGAGGATCTTGTGCGGATAGGTCTGGTGGCCCACGTCCCAGACGATGCGGTCATCGGGCGTGTCGTAGAGGTAGTGCAGGGCGGTGGTGAGCTCGATGACGCCCAGCCCGGCGCCGAAATGGCCGCCGCTCTTGCCCACGGATTCGATGAGATAGGCGCGCAGTTCGTCGGCGATCGCGGGCAGTTCGGATTCCTCGAACTGGCGCAGGTCGGACGGCGCGTCGATGCGCGCAAGGCGCGGATAGCGCGAGGAGTCGATCATGCGCCAATTGTAAGGGCTGGCGCCCGGCCTGGCGTCATCAGACCGTCATCGGCCGCCGTCTCAGCGGCGCCGCAGACGCGAGAAGAAGCCGGCGGCCTTCTGCGGTTCCTCGGGCGTTTCGGGCGCCTCCGCATGCGCCTGGGCGTAGCCGGTGGCCAGGTTGGCGCTGACGAACGCCACGACTTCCGCACGCGGCAGACCGCTGGCGGCGGCAATCTCGTCCAGCGTGGCCGGCCCTTTCATCATCGCGGTGGCGATACGGAAGTGCCGCGGGTATTCACGTTCGGTCTGCGGCCACTTGCCGAGCACGAAACGACCCTCGGGATCCATCCCCTCGAGCTGGCCGGCCTCGCCGGCCAGCAGGCCGCCAAGCCATTGCAGGCGGGCCAGCGGATGGGCACTGGCGACCGTGCTTTCCTTGGCCCAGGTGGCATCGTCGACGGGCTCGAACGCCTCGCGCTCGATCGCGCCGGTGAAGTACTGGCCGACGGGCTTGAGGGTCGAAGGACCGAAGTACTCGCGCGCATCGGCATCGATCCACAGCGTGGGGCCTGCATCGTGCTGGTAGCGCAGGCGACCGCGCAGGGCGCCCGGGACCAGCCAGTCGGCGAAGCTGCGCTCGCGCGGCGCGGCGGGCGCAGGAGGCGCGATCTCGGCATCGGCATTGGCGACGGGCCGGAGCAACGCCGCGGAATCGGTGAGGGGATGGCTGGCGAAGGTGGACACGGGGGTGGAGGTCGCCGTTTCCGTCCCGGTCGGCTGGGCGGGCTCGACCGCCGGCTCCACCGGCTCGATGGCGCCGGTGTCCTCGCCGGCCTCCGCAGCGGCGCCGACCACGGGCGTGTCCGTGTTGCTCGACCCCGTGGGTGCGAGCGACGATGCCCCGGCCGGGACGGCCGCCCCGGATTCATCCGCGCTGGAAGCAGGCGACGCGACCGATCGCAGGGCAGGAGCATCGGACGCAGGTGGGACCGCAGCCGCCGCGTCCGGAGACGCCGGCGTGGGAGCCGCCGAGACAGCCGCATCGAGCGACACGCCCTGGGCCTCGGCAATCTCGCGCAGCAGCACCAGCATCGACTGCTCGTCGAACGGGCGGCCGATGCGGTAGTGGGTCTGCACGCGCGGCGCCGAGGTCAGGCCGACGACGGACTTGCCGGCGGCATGCAGCCGCAGCCAGCTCATCGGCCCGTACATGCTGTCCATGTCGACGATGACGTGTTGCGAGTCCGGCTCGGGCACCAGCGTGTACTGATCGCCGATGCGGGCGTTGGCGGCGTTGAAGGCCGCGCGCAGCGCGGTCTCCGTCGCGGCATCCATTCCGCTCAGGCTGATCGTCAGGGACATGCGAGGGTTACCGGAAGGCACAGTCATCGAAGTGTAGCGATCCGCCGCATGGTTTGCGCATGGGGCGGGCAGGGTGGCGGGAGCGCGCGCAGCCACCGCGGCAGCCCACGCAAGGGCTGATCCGGGGTGGGGGGGCGGGCACCGCATGAAATCCCGCCCCGGGCGACGGGCATACCCGCCAGCTCAAGCCAGTCCGCGTGGCGCGCGCTTGGGCAGGTGGTTGGTCAGGAAGGCCATCTGGTCGGCAAGGATGTTGCGGTTGCTCAGGATCAGGTGCTCGATCCAGCTGGGCCGGAACGGCACCGCCAGCAGCGGCATCGACGCCTGCTGCGGGGTGCGCCCGCCCTTGCGCGAATTGCACTGGAAACAGGCCGCGACCACGTTCTCCCAGATGTCCAGGCCGCCCTTCGACAACGGTTCGACATGGTCGCGCGTGAGCAGCTGGCGGCTGAAGCCTCGCCCGCAGTACAGGCAGAGGTGGCGGTCGCGGGCGAACAGGGCGGCGTTGGTCAGTGCCGGCGTCGGGTCGCAGGCGCTGGGGCGCACATGGCTGCGGCCGGCGATGATCGGGTGCAGGTGCATCCGGCTTTGGGTGCCGCTCTCGCGGCAGGTGCCGCCGCGCAGCTCGATGCAGGGCTCGCCGAGCGTCCAGGCGACGGCACCGCGGGAATACAGGCAGGCCGCGTCCTGCCAGCTGATCCAGTTCAGTGCCCGGCCGTGCGCATCCAGCGCGAGCAGGCGCACGCCGTCACGGCGCAGGTCGCGCAGGTTGGCGGGAGAAACACCGGGGGAGACTTCGGGTGCCGGCGCGTTTGCAGCGCCGGTGGGGATCAGGCGTGTGATCGCGCTGTCTGCCTCCATTGCGACCGAGCATATACCCAATCGGTGACAGTTTGGCTAGCAGTGGAGGCCGCGACTGACGCCGCTGTGCAGCCGGCCCGGGCGCGCTGTCGGTTGCCCCGGGCTGGCGATGCCGCGATGCCGATCCCGGCACGCGATGCGCGCCGGGACGTTGCCGCCGGTCAGCTGTCCAGCGCTTCGTCGGCGATCGACAGCAGGGGCGCCGGACCGCTTTCGATCGCGGCGGCGTGGGTCAGCGTGCGCGGCAGGATGCGGCTGAAGTAGAAACGCGCGGTCTCGCGCTTGCCGGCCTTGAACAACTCGGGCCGTTCGGAGGCATCGGCGACCGCGACGCTGCGTGCCCACCAGTACGCCAGCGCGACATAGCCCGAATAGAACAGGTAGTCGTAGGCCGCCGCGCCGATTTCCTCCGGATCGGCTGCGGTGCGCTCGGCAATGGCCCGGGTCAGCTGCTGCCACTGGCCGGCCTTCTCCCGCAGCGGGCCGACGAATTCGGCCAGATCCGCGTTGTCGGCGTGCTGCGCGCAGAACTGCTCGATCATGCCCAGGAACACCCGCAGGCCCGCGCCCTGCAATTGCAGGGTCTTGCGTCCCATCAGGTCCAGCGCCTGGATGCCGGTGGTGCCTTCGTACAGCGTGGTGATGCGCGCATCGCGCGCCAGCTGCTCGATGCCGTGTTCGGCGATGTAGCCGTGGCCGCCGAAGCACTGCAGCGCGTGGTAGGTGCACTCGTTGCCCCATTCGGTCAGGCAGCCCTTGACGATCGGAGTCAGGAAACCCAGCAGGTCGTCGGCCTGCTGGCGCGCGGCCGCATCCCCGGCCAGTTCGGCGCTGTCGACCAGCGAACCGGCGTGGTAGGCCAGCAGACGGCCGCCTTCGGTCAGCGCCTTGCAGGTCAGCAGCATGCGGCGCACATCTGGCTGGACGATGATCGGGTCGGCCGGCTTGCCGGGATACTTCGGCCCGGACAGCGCCCGCGACTGCAGGCGTTCACGTGCGTAACGCAGCGCGTTCTCGTAGGCGCGCGTGGCCAGGCCCAGGCCCTGCACGCCGACACCCAGGCGCGCGGTGTTCATCATGGTGAACATCGCCATCAGGCCCTTGTGCGGTTGCCCGATCAGGTAGCCCTGGGCGCCGTCGAAGTTCATCACGCAGGTGGCCGAACCGTGGATGCCCATCTTGTGCTCCACCGCGCCGCAGCGCAGCGCGTTGCGCTCGCCGACGTTGCCGTCGCGGTCCACCTTGACCTTGGGCACAATGAACAGCGAGATGCCCTTGCTGCCCGCCGGCGCATCCGGCAGCCGCGCTAGCACCAGGTGGATGATGTTGTCGGTGAGGTCGTGCTCGCCGGCGGTGATGAAGATCTTGGTGCCGGTGATCGCGTAGGTGTCGTCGCCGGCCGGTTCGGCGCGGGTCTTGAGCAGGCCGAGGTCAGTGCCGCAGTGCGGCTCGGTCAGGCACATGGTGCCGGTCCAGCGGCCGGCGATCAGCGGCTTGAGGAACACTTCCTTCTGCCAGTCCTCGCCGTGGTGGCGCAGCGCGTTGACCGCGCCGTGCGAGAGCAACGGGAAGTTGCTCCAGGCCAGGTTGGCGGCGTCGATCATCTCCTCCAGGCAGATGCCGATCGCATGCGGCATGTTCATGCCGCCGAACTCGGTGGGCGCGCTCATGCCGCTCCAGCCGCCCTCGGCGAACTGCCGGTAGGCGGACTTGAAGCCCTCGGGCGTGGTGACATCGCCGGTGGCCTTGTCGAAGTGCACGCCTTCCTCGTCGCCGATGCGGTTGAGCGGGGACAGCACCGTCTCGCACAGGCGCGCGCACTCGTCGAGCACGGCGTCGACGGTCTCGCGGTTGGCGTCCTCGAAGCCGAGTTCGGCGAACAGGTGTTCGAGCTGCAGTACCTCGTGCAGGGCGAAGCGGATATCGGTCAGCGGTGCGTGGTAGGTGCTCATGGCGTCGGCTGGCGTCTCGGGATGGGGCCGCCCTGGGCGGCGGAGCGGCCCGCCGGCACCAGTGCGGCGACGCGGCGATGCCGGAAGTCGGGGCTGGCGTCAGCGCATGACGCCCGGCAGGCCGGGAACGGGGTTGAGGGTGCTTTCGCGGCGCACGCTGTAGTCGCGCGCGCTGCCGCGGTCGCTGGGCGCGGCGCGGATCGTGCCCTCGATGCGGTAGCCGATCGCGCGGTTGCCGGCCAGGGTATCGGCGATGCGGATGCGCGCCTGCGCCTCCGGCATCAGCGCGATACTGACGATGTCGGCCGATTCCGGACCGATGGTCAGGTCGATGGCCTGCGACAGCGAGCCTGCGGCGTCGCCGCCGACCGCCAGCGCCAGTTGCACCGACTCGAAGCGCATCGGGATGCTGCTGTAGTTCTGCAACCGCAACTCCAGTGACCACGCACCGTCGGCATCGACGCTGAGTTGCTGGATGCTGGCAGCGGGCTCGGACACCCGCCGCGGCGTGGTGGCGCAGGCGGCCAGCAGCAGGGCCAGGCACAGGGTGGTCAGCAGCTTCCAGGACTTCATCGCGCGCCTCTGCGGGACAGGGGATGCCGATGTTACCGCGGGCGCCGGCTTCTCCGCCGGCCCCGGCAGCGATGGCGGGCACTTGCGGGCGCGGCCGCGCGCAAGGTGTTGCCGTCGTCCGTGCCGCCCCGTATCATGCGCGTCCCGCAGTGGCCGGGTAGCTCAGTTGGTAGAGCAGGGGATTGAAAATCCCCGTGTCGGGGGTTCGATTCCCTCCCCGGCCACCATGTGCGAGTCCAGGCGTTACCAAGGAATTCCAGAAGCCCCGCAGAAATGCGGGGCTTTTTCGTTGCATGGCGTCCTTCCGGTGCTTGGCGCGTCCCTTGTACTCGAGCGCTGCAACGGGGCAATGGGCCGCCGCCTGCACCTCTGTGCTCCCGCGTGTCGGATTTTTCCTACACGCCGGCGCGTTCATGCCCGACTGCGCGTGGCCGCCGGCCCGGTGATGCTGCGTTGATCGGGGCGAGGCCAGCACGGGCGTCCGGTACTCCGGCAGGGCTGAGGTGGGGACATGGGCATGCAGCGGGCATTGATCGACGTCGAGCCGGATGACACCGGCTGGTGCATCCAGATCGCCGAGCACGCGGTGGCGCGCAACATCGACAAGCTCTCGGCGATGCACCGGGCCAGCGAGATCGCGCGCGACTGCCACGAGAACACGGGCGTGCCGACCGGCGTGCGGGTGCGCATGCTGTGCGGGGACGAGGTGCTGATCGGTCTGTGCGGCTGACTGCGGCCTGGTGGCGAAGCTTGGTACACGCTGGGCTTCGGGACTTTGTCCACCTTCCCAGGTTGCGATATTCCTGTTGATGCGACTGACGTCGCAGCGGCCTGATGGTCGCATCCCCGCATTGCGTCTGCGATCAACGCGACCTGCCGCCGGCGCAGCGCTGGTCCCGACCACTCTTCCGCCGCGGATACGTAGTCGATGCAGTCATTTGCGCGCCCACGCGAATTGCTGCCCGGAGAACTGCCCGCCAGCTGAACCCAACTGGAGCAGCATTGGCGGCGAGTCCACGGCGGGCGCATGATCGGTCCATCTCCCAATTGCCTGATGCGCAAGGAGCAGGTCATGCACCGTCAACGTCAAATCTCCACTGATAACTCCGCGCTCCGGCCCAAGCGCCTCACGACGGCAGTACTGGCCGCCGTCCTGGCGGCCGCGGCCTTGGCCGGCTGCGCCAGTTCCGGGTCCAGTGAGGACAAGTACGCGCTGTACGAGGCCAACGCCGGCGCTCCGGTGAACAGTTTCCGTTTCCTCGGCAGCATCAACGGCTGGACGCCATTGGGCGACAGCGCGGTCGCCATCTGGACCCGGCCCAGCGAGGCCTGGCTGCTGGACCTGTCGGGGCCATGTCCGGACCTGCCGTTCGCCACCGCGATCGGCGTGAGCAGCAACATGAACCAGGTCAGCGCACGTTTCGACCGGGTGATCCCGGGCAACAGCGCGCCGGGGCCGACGATTCCCTGCCACATCCAGCAGATCCGCCCACTGGACGTGAAGGCGATCCGCTCGGCCGAGCGCGCGCAGCCTGCGGATGCCAGGGTCGACGCACCGGCAGCGGAATCGCAGCCGCCGGCCGTGGCGCCGCCGGTCGAGTAACCGCCGCGCCGGGGTTCAGGACCCGGATTCGGGCACGTAGCCGGCGGGGGCTTCGGTGCCGCCCTCGAACAGGAACTTGCGCATCTCGCCTTCCAGGAAGGCGCGGTGCTTGGGATCCAGCGGCGAGAGCCGGTTCTCGTTGATCAGCATGGTCTGGTGCGCCAGCCACGCCGCCCAGCCGGCCTTGCCGATTTCGGCATAGATGCGCTTGCCCAGTTCGCCCGGCCAGGGGACGAAATCCAGGCCTTCGGTCTCGCGTTGCTGGTAGGTGCAGAAGACGTTGCGGGGCATGTCAGGAATCCTGTGGGTCGTCGCCGCGCGACTGCAGCAGCGTCCGGATCGGGGCGGGGATGCCGAGCGAGGCGAGTTCCGCGCGCGCGACCCAGCGCATGGCGTTTCCGTCATCCGTTGCTGGGTCGACGACGCCAGGGCCATTGTCGCGCACGTGCAGGCGCGGCGCGAGGCCGCGCCAGTGCAGCGGGTGCAGTTGCAGGCGGAAGTGGGTGAAACCGTGCCGGATGGGCTCGCGGCGCTGCGGGCTGTCGAGATCGGCCTCGTCGACCAGCCCCGGCG
>JAFAFY010000242.1 GCA_023423235.1 Pseudomonadota bacterium | reverse complement strand
TGCGCGGCCAGCGGCGCCAGCGCAGGCTGCGCCAGCAACGCCGGATCGGTCAGCGCGGCATACAGCCGCCAGCGCAGGCCGGCAGCGTCGAGATCGTCGTCCGCCGGGCCGAGGTTGGCTTCCAGCGCACGCGCGACGAACTCGCCGGGGGTGAGGAATTCCAGGTTCGCCGCCACGCCGTGGCGCGCGGCCAGCGTGGCCTGCAGCCAGCGGCGCATCGCCACCTGCGGAATCAGCACGGTATCGGGCGCCAGCAGCGGTTGCCCGGGCGCAGGCGTGCGCAGTTCCTCGGCCAGCAGCCCGGCCAGCACGTCGAGCGCATTGGAATGGTAGAGGCGGAAGTCGGAGGCGGGCGCTGGCATCGCGCCATGATGCCGAAATCCGGTCTCAATCCGGGCGACGGACTCGCGTGGTCGACGCTACGGGCGCGCAGCCTGCACGTGATGTGCGCAGTCGGTTCCACAGCCTGCGGACTGGTTGCGCAGCGCGTGCCGACGGCGGCTTCCGCCGAGGCGCGACGCCCGGCGTTCGGGTGGACACGCAACAAACACTGCAGGCGCCCGTATCACAACCGCACCTTGTCGAGGATGATCAGCACGGCAACGGTGCCGGCCAGCAGCACGAACAGCACCCCACCCCAGTGTTTCTCGATCCCGCCACGCTTGCGGAAGATCAGGTTCAACACCGCCACCGCCAGCAGCGGAAACACCAGCAGCACCAGCAGCAGTTTCCAGATCTGTGCATCCAGGCCAAGCAGCATCACATTCCTCCCGGCTTATATGGCACGGCCGGACGCGTGCCGGTCGTCGCCGTCGTCGCGATCGTCATCGCCGTCTGCGCTGCCATGCCGCGTTGCCGACGGTCCGCACACCGCCAGCGCATGCCGCGCGGCGATCCATTCCTCGTTGGTCGGCTCCACCCCGACCACCACCGCGCTGTCGGCGGCCGAGACCACCCACGCGTCATCGGCATTGCTCCGCGCATCCAGGCGCAGGCCCAGGTACGCCAGGCCGTCGCAGATGCGCTGGCGGATCACCGGGTTGTGCTCACCCACGCCCGCGGTGAACACCAGCAGGTCCAGGCCGCCGAGCACCGCCACCAATGCGCCGATCTCGCGCACGATGCGGCGCACGTACAGCGCCAGTGCATCGCGCGCACGCGCGCCGGCCTCGCTGTCCTCCTGCTCCAGCGGCAGCAGCACGCGCGGTTCCGACGATGTGCCGGAGACGCCCAGCAGGCCGGATTCGGAGTACAGCACGTGGCCGACCTCGGCCAGGCTCAGTTTCTCGATCTCCATCAGGTACAGCACCGCGCCGGGATCGAGCGCGCCGGTACGCGTGCCCATCATCAGGCCGTCGAGCGCGGAGAAGCCCATCGTCGTGGCGACGCTCTGCGAATCCTGCATGGCGCACAGGCTGGCGCCGCTGCCCAGGTGCGCGGCGATCACCCGGCCGCGCGCGAGCGCGCCATGGCGCTCGGCCAGCACCAGCGCCAGGTATTCGTACGACAGGCCGTGGAAGCCGTAGCGGCGCAGGCCGCGGGTCCAGGCGTCGTAGGGCAGCGGCAGCAGTTGCTCGACCTTGGGCAGGGTGTGGTGGAAGGCGGTGTCGAAGCAGGCGACCTGCGGCAGGTCCGGGCGTTGCGCCAGCAGCACCCGGATCGCCTCGAGCGCGAAGGGCTGGTGCAGCGGCGCCAGCGGGACCAGCGCATGCAGGTCGGCCAGCACCGCAGCGTCCACTTGCACCGGCGTGAAGTACTTCGCGCCGCCGTGGACCACGCGATGGGCAATGCTGTGCAGCCGGCGCCCGTCCAGGCGCGCCAGCACGCCCTGCTCGATGCGCCGCAGCGCCGCGTGGTAGGGCTGGTCCGCGTCCAGCGCCAGCGGCTCGGGGTCGATGCCGGTCTCGCCATAGGTCGGATCGGGTCCGCCGATGCCCTGGACCTTGCCGTTCCACACCGGCGTGCGCGGCAGCGGCTGCTGGCCGCTGTCGAACAGCGCGAACTTGATGCTCGACGAGCCGCAGTTGAGCACCAGCACCAGCTCACCGCGGGTCGGATAGCGGTCGCGCGTGGCCAGTCCGGTCATCGCGCGGCGCCGGGCGCGGGCGGGTCGATCGCCTGGCGGCGCAGGCGCAGCGCATTGCCGATCACCGACACCGAACTCAGGCTCATCGCCAGCGCGGCGAACATCGGCGACAGCAGCCAGCCGGTCCACGGATACAGCACGCCGGCCGCCAGCGGCACGCCCAGGCCGTTGTAGACCAGGGCGAAGCGCAAGTTCTGGCGCATGTTGGCGACCGTGGCCCGCGACAGCGCGCGCGCGGTGGCGATACCGCGCAGGTCACCCTTGACCAGCGTGACCTGGGCGCTGTTCATCGCCACGTCGGTGCCGGTGCCCATGGCGATGCCGACATCGGCGCGCGCCAGCGCCGGCGCATCGTTGATGCCGTCGCCGGCCATCGCCACCACCCGGCCCTCGCCCTGCAGGCGTTCGACCAGTGCCAGCTTGTCGGCCGGCTGCACGTCGCCGTGGACTTCATCGATGCCCAGCGCCTTGGCGACCGAGCGCGCGGTGGTCAGGCCGTCGCCGGTGGCCATGACGATGCGCAGGCCCTCGGCGTGCAGCGCGGCGATCGCCTCGGGCGTGCTGGCCTTGACCGGATCGGCCACCGCCAGCAGCCCGGCCAGGCGCCCGTCGACCGCCAGGTGCATGACGCTGGCGCCCTCGCCGCGCAGGGCTTCGGCCTGTGCGGCCAAAGCGTCGACCGCGATGCCCGCGTCCTGCATCAGGGCGCGGCTGCCCAGCACCAGCGCGTGGCCGTCGACGCTGCCGCGCACGCCGGTGCCGGCGCCGGATTCGAACGCGGACGGCGGCGACAGCGCGAGCCCCCGTGCGCGCGCCTCGGCGACCACCGCGGCGGCCAGCGGATGCTCGCTGCGCTGGTCGAGGCTCGCGGCCAGCCGCAGCAACTCGTCGGCATCGAAGCCCGCCACCGGCATCACGCTGCGGAACGCCGGGCGGCCTTCGGTCAGGGTGCCGGTCTTGTCGACGATCAGGGTGTCGACCTTGCCCAGCTGCTCGATCGCGGCGGCGTCGCGGAACAGGATGCCGCGGCTGGCGCCGCGCCCGGTGGCGACCATGATCGACATCGGCGTGGCCAGGCCCAGCGCGCAGGGACA
>JAFAFY010000191.1 GCA_023423235.1 Pseudomonadota bacterium | reverse complement strand
TGGTAGACGCACTAGCTTCAGGTGCTAGCGGGGGCAACTCCGTGGAGGTTCGAGTCCTCTCCTGGGCACCAGGTCATTCCCGCCTTACCAGCAGGAAACATTGAACCCGCGGACTGCGGGTTTTTTTGTGTCCGCCATCCATGGCGGACACCCTCCGGGCCGTTGCCAAAGCAACGTCAAGAATCGCTCCAGGCGATTCTTTGTGTCCGCCATCCATGGCGGACACCCTCCGGGCCATCGCTCGCGCGATGTCCAAAACCGTTCCAGACGGTTTTGTGAGCACGCCATCCGTGGCGGACACCCTCCGGGCCGTTGCCAAAGCAACATCAAGAATCGCTCCGGCGATACTTTGTGTCCGCCGTCCATGGCACACACCCTTCAGGCCATCGCTCGCGCGATGTCCAAAACCGCTCCAGGCGGTTTTGTGCGTCCGCCGGCCATGGCGGCCACAAAAAAAGGACCCGCGTATCGCTACGCGGGTCCCGCTCCTTCCCCGAGCTTTGTTTCTTCGGCCGGCGACCGTGCTCAGTCCGGCTTGCGCGAGGCGTCCTCGCGGCGCTGTTCGCGCACTTCGAACCACATGCCGTTGAGGATGGCGAAGGTGGCGGCGAGTCCGACGCCGAGAATCCAGGCGAAATACCACATTGTCTTTCTCCTTGCGGGACGCCTCGGCCCCGCGATCAAAGGAAACGTCATTCCGGCCGGGCGCCAGCGCGCGCCGGCCGGAACGGCTCAGTAGGCGTTCGGTGTATCGCCGACGCTGGCCTCGGTGACCTTGCCGCGCAGCACCCGGAACACCCAAGTGGTGTAGGCCAGGACGATCGGCAGGAACACGATGGTGGCCAGCAGCATGATCCACAGCGTCAGGTGGCTGCTGGAGGCATCCCACAGCGTCAGGCCGGCATCCGGCACGCTGGAGGACGGCAGCAGGAACGGGAAGATCGCAAAGCCAACCGTCAGGATCACGCCGGCCAGCGAGGCGCCCGAGGCGATGAACGCCAGCCCGCCGCGACGCATGCGCAGCAGCACCGCCGAGGCCAGCGCACCGGCGATGCCGAGCACCGGGGCGGCGATGGTCCACGGCATCTCGCGGTAGTTGGCCATCCACAGGCCCGGCGCCGAGCTGACCGACTTGTGCAGCGGGTTGGAGGCGAACGCGCCGTCGATCACCGAATCCACGTGGAAGCCGTGGATGCCGGTGGCGACCCATACGCCCGCGGCGGCGAACAGCACCGCGCCCAGCACCGCGGCGATGCTGCCGTAGCGCGCCGAACGCTCGGCGACAGCACCGGTGGTCTTGATCACCAGCATCGCCGCGCCGTGCGCCACCAGCAGGCTCACGCTGACCAAGCCCGCCAGCAGTGCGAACGGGGTGAGCAGGCCGAAGAAGCCGCCGGTGTAGACCGGGCGCAGCTCCGGGGTGAAATGGAACGGCACGCCCAGCAGCACGTTGCCCACCGCCACGCCGAAGATCAGCGCCGGCACCGCGCCGCCGATGAACAGCGCCCAGTCCCAGGTTTCCTTCCAGCGGGTGTTCTCCACCTTGCCGCGGAACTTGAAACCGACCGGCCGCAGGATCAGCGCGAACAGGATCACGAACATCGCCAGGTAGAAGCCGGAGAAGCTCACCGCATACAGCGGCGGGAAGGCCGCGAAGATCGCGCCGCCGCCGAGGATCAACCAGACCTGGTTGCCCTCCCACACCGGGCCGATGGTGTTGACGACGATGCGGCGTTCGACATCGGTCTTGGCGACGAACGGCAGCAGGGTACCGACGCCGAGGTCGAAGCCGTCCATGACCGCGAAGCCGATCAGCAGCACGCCCAGCAGCAGCCACCAGATCAGGCGCAGCGTGGCGTAGTCGAGGGGAATGAAATCCATGGGAAATCCTCAGATCGTGTCGGGCCGGGGCATCAGCCGCGGGGTGCGGGAACGGGGTCGAGTGCGTCGATGTCGGGCGCGGCATCGTCGATCGCGGCGGGGGTCTCGTCGTGTTCCGGCGGGGCCAGCACGTCGGGCCCCTTGCGGATGCCGTTGAGCATCAGCTTGGCGGCGACGATCGCAAGGCCCGTGTAGATGATCACGAAACCCGACAGCGAGATGATGATGTCCTTCAGCGCCAGGCCCGAGGCCGCGTAGAAGGTCGGCAGCACGCCTTCCACCGCCCACGGCTGGCGGCCGTACTCGGCGACGAACCAGCCACACTCGATCGCGATCCACGGCAGCGGGAGGCTCCACAGCGCCGCGACCAGGAACCAGCGCTTCTGCTCCAGCTTGCCGGTGGTCACCAGCCAGAACGCGACGATGAAGAACGCGATCAGGTAGAAGCCGATGCCGGCCATGACGCGGAAGGTCCAGAACAGCGGCGCGACGCGCGGCACGGTGTCGAGCGCGGCCATCGAGATCTCCTGCTCGGTGGCCTCGGTGATGTCGTCGCGGTAGCGCTTGAGCAGCAGGCCATGGCCCAGGTCCTGCCAGTGGCGCTCGAACACGTCACGGGCCTCGACGTTGTTGCGGTCCTGGCGCAGCAGCTCCAGCGCGGCGTAGGCCATCTGGCCGCCGCGGACGCGGTGCTCGGCGCGTTCGACCAGGTCGAGGATGCCGGGGATCTCGGTGTTGAGCGAACGCGTGGCGATCACGCCCATCAGCCAGGGAATCTTGACCTCGAAGCGGTTCTCCTGCGCGGCCTGGTTGGGGATGCCGAACACGGTGAAGTGCGCCGGCGCCTGCTCGGTGTGCCACATGCCTTCGATGGCGGCGAGCTTCATCTTCTGGTGCTCGGTGGCGGCGTAACCGCTCTCGTCGCCCAGCACCACCACGCTCAGCGCCGAGGCCAGGCCGAAGCTGGCGGCGACCGCGATCGAGCGGCGGGCGATGTCCTGGTGCTTGCCGCGCAGCAGGTAGAAGGCGCTGACCGACATCACGAAGATCGCGCCGGTCACGTAGCCCGCGCTGACGGTGTGCACGAACTTGGCCTGGGCGACGGGGTTGAAGATCACCGCGATGAAGTCGACCACCTCCATGCGCATGGTGTCGGGATTGAACACCGCGCCCACCGGGTTCTGCATCCAGCCGTTGGCGACCAGGATCCACAGCGCCGAGAAGTTGGCGCCCAGCGCCACCAGCCAGGTGACCGCCAGGTGCTGGACCTTCGACAGGCGCTTCCAGCCGAAGAAGAACAGGCCGATGAAGGTCGCCTCGAGGAAGAACGCCATCAGGCCCTCGATCGCCAGCGGTGCGCCGAAGATGTCGCCGACGTAATGGCTGTAGTAGGCCCAGTTCATGCCGAACTGGAATTCCATGACGATGCCCGTGGCAACGCCCATCGCGAAGTTGATGCCGAACAGCACGCCCCAGAACAGGGTCATGCGGCGCCAGACATCGCGCCCGGTCATCACGTAGACGCTCTCCATGATCGCCATCAGGAAGGAGAGCCCCAGCGTCAGCGGGACGAAGAGGAAGTGGTACATCGCGGTCAATGCGAACTGCAGGCGGGACAGTTCGACGACGGTCATGTCGATCATGGGCGGTTCGGCCAGGCTGGGGTCATGTGTGAATGGTCGACCTGCAGCGCCCGGGCCGCATTGATCACAATCAATGCGTACTGCGCGGGTGCCATGCGACAAAGTCGGTCCGGCGCCACGACCGGGGGCGCCGGCAGCCGCTGCAGCCACTCGCCCGGGGCGCGGCGCGGCCGGTCGCTACAGCCCGGCGGCGGCCCGCAATGCGGCCAGGTCGACCAGGTCGATCCGGCGCGGATCCTCGAAGGCGATCGCCTGGGCGGCGCGCAGCTTGGTGAAGCTGCGGCTGACGGTCTCGATGGTCAGGCCCAGATGGTCGGCGATGTCGGCCCGGGTCATCGGCAGGTCGACGTGGGCCACGCTGCCGCCGCGGCGCTGTTGGCGCTCGGCCATGTCGACCAGGAAGCCGGCCAGGCGCTCGGCCGGGCCCAGCCGCGCCAGCAGCATCAGGCTGGCGCGGGTGGCGTCGAGCTCGGTGCAGGCCTGCGCCAGCATGCCCGACTCCAGTTCCGGGTGGCGGGTGCACAGCCGGCGCATGTCCTGCATCGAGAACACGCACAGCTGGCTGTCGGTGATCGCCTCGATCGTGTGCCGGTACTGCGGCGCGCCGCTGAAACTGATGAAATCGCCCGGCATCAGGAAGCTGGCGACCAGGCGGCGGCCATCGGGCAGCAGGCGCACCCGGCGCAGCATGCCGTGGGTCAGGGTGTAGACCTCGCGGCGCGGCGCGCCCTCGTGTACCAGCGTGGCCCCGGCCGGGACCCGGATCTCGCCGGCCACGTCCTCCAGGTCGCGCGTGTACTCGAACGGCAACGCGGCGCAGATCGCAAGGTCGCGGGTCTGGCAATCCTTGCAACCGGGATGCGGGCTGCGTCGCGTGCCCCCGCCCATCGTCGCGCGCGGGCCCTGGCCACCTGCCGGCTGCGGGATCGACGGACGCTGGCGCGGTTTCGTATCCATGACGCCGGCATCATACCCCGCCCGCCGGCCCGTTCCGCGGCCCGGCGCTGCGCCCGATGGTCGCATCTCCGGTCATGACGCGACCCGGGCGGAAGCGCGTCACAGGCCGCCAGCACCGGCAATGGCGGCAAGCCGTAAAATGATCGACCGATTCCGATCCCGCCCCGCCTCCCCGATGACCGAAACCGCCCTCCCCGCCTTCCACGGCTTCGAGCAGCTGCCGCTGCGCGAGTTCGCCGAGCGCGCCTACCTCGACTACTCGATGTACGTGGTGCTCGACCGCGCCTTGCCCTTCGTCGGCGACGGCCTCAAGCCGGTGCAGCGCCGCATCATCTATGCGATGAGCGAGCTGGGCCTGGGCGCGACGGCCAAGCCCAAGAAGTCCGCGCGCACCGTCGGCGATGTCATCGGCAAGTACCACCCGCACGGCGACAGCGCCTGCTACGAGGCGCTGGTGCTGATGGCGCAGCCGTTCTCCTACCGCTATCCGCTGATCGACGGCCAGGGCAACTTCGGTTCCAGCGACGACCCCAAATCGTTCGCGGCGATGCGCTACACCGAGTCCAAGCTGACCCCAATCGCCGAGATGCTGCTCTCGGAGCTGGGCCACGGCACCGTGGACTGGACCGACAATTTCGACGGCACCCTGGAGGAACCCTCGTGGCTGCCGGCGCGCCTGCCGCACCTGCTGCTCAACGGCACCACCGGCATTGCCGTGGGCATGGCCACCGATGTGCCGCCGCACAACCTGGGCGAGGTGGTCAGCGCCTGCGTGCGCCTGCTCGACGATCCCGATGCCAGCGTGCGCGAGCTGTGCGAGCACGTGCGCGGCCCCGACTACCCCACCAGCGCCGAGATCATCACCCCCGCGCAGGACCTGCTGTCGATCTACGAGACCGGCAACGGCGGCGTGCGCGCCCGCGCCACGTTCATGCGCGAGAACACCAATATCGTGGTCACCGCGCTGCCCTACCAGGTCAGCCCGAGCAAGGTCATCGAGCAGATCGCCGCGCAGATGCGCGCCAAGAAGCTGCCGTGGCTGGAGGACATCCGCGATGAGTCCGACCATGCCAACCCGGTGCGGGTGGTACTGGTGCCGCGCTCGAACCGGGTCGACGCCGAACAGCTGATGGGCCACCTGTTCGCGACCACGGACCTGGAGAAGAGCTACCGGGTCAACCTCAACGTCATCGGCCTGGATGGCCGCCCGCAGGTCAAGAACCTGAAGGTGCTGCTGACCGAGTGGTTGCAGTTCCGCACCACCACCGTGACCCGACGCCTGACCCACCGGCTGGAGAAGGTCGAGCGTCGCCTGCACCTGCTCGACGGCCTGCTGGTCGCGTTCCTCAATCTCGACGAGGTGATCCGCATCATCCGCAGCGAGGACGAGCCGCGTGCGGTGCTGCAGGCGCGTTTCGACCTCAGCGACGAACAGGTCGACTACATCCTGGAGACCCGCCTGCGCCAGCTGGCGCGGCTGGAGGAGATGAAGATCCGCGGCGAGCAGGCCGAGCTGGAGGCCGAGCGCGACCGCCTGATCGCCACCCTCGACAGCAAGGCCAAGCTGCGCAAGCTGATCAAGGACGAACTGCTGGCGGATGCAAAAAAATACGGCGACGCCCGGCGTTCGCCGCTGGTGGTGCGCGGCAGCGCGCAGGCGCTGGCCGAGACCGACCTGGTGCCCAGCGAACCGGTGACGGTGGTGGTCAGCGAGAAGGGCTGGGTCCGCGCCGCCAAGGGCCACGACATGGATCCGGCCGCGCTGTCCTACCGCGAAGGCGATGGCCTGCTGGCCTTCGCGCGCGCGCGCAGCACCCAGCAGGTGGCGTTCCTGGATTCGAGCGGCCGCAGCTACTCGACCATCGCGCATTCGCTGCCCTCCGCGCGTGGCAATGGCGAGCCGCTGACCGGCCGCTTCTCGCCCGCGCCCGGTGCCGCGTTCCAGGCCCTGGCCGCCGGCGACAACGACAGCCGCTTCGTGCTGGCGTCCTCGCACGGCTACGGCTTCGTCACCCGTTTCGAGAACCTGACCGGCCGGCAGAAGGCCGGCAAGGCGATGCTGACGCTCTCGCCCGGTGCCACGGTGCTGCAACCCGCACCGGTGCGCGATGCGGCGGGCGACCGGCTGGTGGTGGTGACCAGCGCCGGCCACCTGCTGGTATTCCCGGTCGCCGAGCTGCCGGAACTCGACAAGGGCAAGGGCAACAAGATCATCGAGATCCCCAAGGCGAAGCGCGGCACCGAGCAGGTGGTGGCAATTGCCGTGGTGGCCCCGGGCGCCTCGCTGCTGGTCCGCTCCGGCGCACGCACCATGACCCTGTCATACAGGGAACTCGAGCCATACCTGGGCGCGCGCGCCAGCCGCGGCGGCCTGCTGCCGCGTGGCTGGCAGAAGGTGGAGAGCCTGGGTGTCGAGTGATCCGCCCCATGCCCGGTTGACCGCAGGCGGGTATCGCCGTCGCCGGGCACGGTGTGGCATCACCGCCGGAAGGACCGGCTGATGGATGCCGGCTTCTGGCACGCGCGCTGGGACAGCGGCCGCATCGGTTTCCACCTGGACCGGCCGCTGCCGTTGCTCTGCAAGCACTGGCCGGCCCTGGACCTGCCGCCCGGCAGCCTGGTGTTCGTACCGCTATGCGGCAAGTCGCTGGACATGGCCTGGCTGGCCGCACAGGGCCACCGGGTGCTGGGCGTGGAGCTGTCGGAACGGGCGATCCGCCAGTTCTTCGCCGAACGCGGCCTGACGCCGGCAGTGCACGACAGCGCCGCGGGCACGCATTTTGTCAGCGGCCCGTTCGAGCTGATCTGCGGCGATGCCTTCGCCCTGGATGCCGCGCTGCTGGCCGACTGCGC
>JAFAFY010000177.1 GCA_023423235.1 Pseudomonadota bacterium | reverse complement strand
GCCTGCGGTTGCGGGGCGTTCGGCACCGCGGCGCCGCCGCGGGCGACGCGCGCGGTGGCGCTGGCCTCCTCCAGGCGGTCGCGGAAATCGACCACTGCGTTCGAGGGCGCCTGCCCGGGGCGGTTCTCCAGGATCGCGCGCGGCGTGGTGTTGGCGCCATAGACCGCGCTGTTGGCGCGGTCGTCGATCTGCAGCACGGCGCCGTCCAGCGCCACGCCGGCGAACAGGCCGCGGGCGCGCGACCACGACCAGATCTCCGCCTTCAGCTGGCCGTCTGTCGCGGCCGCGGCGTTGCGGCCGACCGGACCGGCGGCGACGCCGGCATCGGCGCCCAGGGTGAACTTGCCGTTGACGATCGACTCCAGGCTGCGGTCGTTGCGGAACACCAGCACCACGTCCGAGGACTGCACGCCGGCCTGGAAGCCGATGCTGCCGCCGGTGATCTTGACGAAGGACGGGTTGGACCAGGTGCCGTCGGCGGTCTTGACCGACATCAGGCCGTGGCCGCGGCGGCCGCCGATGATCAGGCCGGCCTTGACCGTGTCGGGAATCACCACCACGGCGCGGGCCTCGTCGAGCAGGCGGTCGGGGATGCCCGATTCGGGAATGGCCTGGATCTCGTTGAGCACGCGCACGGCGTTCTGTGCGCGCGCGTCCTCGTCGGGGCCGGCGGTCGCGGTGCCGGCGGCGGCCAGCGAGGCGGTCAGGGCGGCGGCCAGCAGCAGCGGACGATGGCGGGAAATCGGGTTCATGCGGGCTCCGGGTGCGGCGATCGCCGCAGGTCAGATCGGAAATTCGGACAACGGGTGGCGGCTGGAGTTCAGGCTAGTGACGGACGAATGAATCGGGAGTGAGTTCAAGCGACCACCCCGGCTGCTGCCAATGTCGCGGTGCGCCTGCCATCCTATGCGGATGACAACGCCCTTGCCCCAGGCAGAACCGGCCGTGCTGCTGGTCAACCTCGGTACCCCGGACGCGCCCACGCCCAGCGCGGTGCGCCGCTACCTGGCCGAATTCCTGCACGATCGCCGGGTGGTCGCGCTGACCCGCTGGCTGTGGTGCCCATTGCTGCATTTCGTGATCCTGCCGCTGCGCGCGCCGCGCGTGGCGCGCCTGTATGCCGGGGTGTGGATGGACCAGGGCTCGCCGCTGGCGGTGCATACCGCGCGCCTGGCCGGGGCGCTGGCGCCGCGGCTGCCGGGCATGCGCGTCGGCCATGCGATGCGCTATGGCACGCCGTCGTTGCGCCACGCGCTGGAGGCGATCCGCGACGACGGCGAGCGCCGGGTGCTGGTACTGCCGCTGTATCCGCAGTATTCGACCACCACCACCGCCTCGGTCGGCGACGTGGTCGCGGCGGTGTTCGGCGACAGCGGCCGCGCACGGATGCTGGGCGACTACCACCTCGATCCGGCCTGGGTGGAGGCGGTGGCCGCGTCGATCCGCGCGCACTGGGACACGCGCGGCCGCGGCGAGCGCCTGCTGTTCTCGTTCCACGGCATTCCGCAGCGGCTGGTGGACGCGGGCGATCCCTACGCGCGCCAGTGTCGCGCCAGCACCGACGCCATCGTCCGCGCGCTGGGCCTCGGTGACGACGAGGCGCTGCTGACCTACCAGTCGCGCTTCGGCCGCGAGCCGTGGCTGCAGCCCTATACCGACGCGACGCTCCAGGCGCTGGGCGATGCCGGCGTGCGCAGCGTCGATGTCGTCTGCCCGGGCTTCGCGGTCGACTGCCTGGAAACCCTGGAGGAGATCGCCTTGCAGAATGCCGAGAAGTTCCGCGCCCATGGCGGACAGGCGCTGCGCTACATCCCCTGCCTCAACGATGCGCCGGCGCATGCCGACACCCTGGCCGCACTGGCGCGGCGCGAGTTGGCGGCGTGGTCGTGAGCGGGGCAGGCACGGATAGGGCGGCGCGCGAGTTCGAGGTCGCGATCGGCATCGGCTGCGTGCGTGGCCTGCGCTTCGGCAGCGAAGGCGGGCGCCGGGTGCTGGCGCTGCACGGCTGGCTGGACAACGCCGCCAGCTTCGTGCCGCTGGCACCGTTGCTGCCGGGTCTGGACCTCGTGGTTCCGGACCTGCCGGGGCACGGCCACAGCGCGCACCAGCCGGCCGGGACCGACTACACCTTCATTGGTGCCGTGCACCAGATCCTCGACGTTGCCGATGCGCTGGGCTGGGCGCGTTTCGCGCTGCTCGGCCATTCGATGGGCGCGGGCATCGCCAGCCTGATCGCCGCGGCGGCGCCGGAGCGGGTCGAGCGGCTGGTCGCGATCGAGGCCCTGGGCGCGCTGCCCGAAACGCCCGAGAACACCGTACCCAGGCTGCGCGAGGCGACGGCCTCGGCGCGCGCGCTGGGCACCCGGCCGCTGCGCGTGTTCCCCGATCTCGATGCGCCGGTGCGCGCGCGGATGCGGGTCAACGCGCTCAGCGAGCCGGTCGCGCGGCTGCTGGTGGAGCGCGGCGTGCGCGCGGTGGAAGGTGGGCATGTGTGGTGCAGCGATCCGCGCCTGACCATTCCCACCGCGGTGCGCATGACCGATGCCCAGGTCGATGCGCTGGTCGCCGGCATCGAGTGTCCGACCCGGGTGATCTACGCCGATCCGCCGCAACCCTACCTGCCCGAACCCGCGCGCAGCCTGCGCGCGCGCCTGCTGCCCGATGGCGAACTGGTGGTGCTGCCTGGGGGGCATCACCTGCACATGGAGCAGCCGGCGGAAGTGGCCGCGGCGATCGGCGATTTCCTGCTGCGCTGAACGTGCCGGGCACCGCGTTCGCGCGCCCGTTGCGGCAATCGGCGGCTAGTGCACTGCGCTGCGGTCCTGCAACTGCACGCTGACGATCACGCTGGCGTCGGGCGTGCCGTCGGCCAAGCGGTGCCGGTTGAATGCCAGCAATGCGCTGCGTTGTTCCTTCTCGAAGGCGAGCACGGCATTGTCGGCCGAATGCTGCACACGCATGCGTGCGCGCCAGCCGGCGTCGGCCATGGCCTGGCGCGCATCTTCCGACAGCGTGGTGACGTGGCCGGGGGCAAGCATGCTCACCACCCGGGTGCCGGGCATGTCCATCACGCTGTGCAGGGCATAGTGGCCAGGCAGATAGACGTCACCGGGGAAATCCGCCGGCAGCGGTAGGTCGCGCCCGTCGCGATCGCGCTGCACCTCCGCCAGCGGGGCCAGTGGCAGACGGTCGCCGTTGTGGTCGAAGCGGATCACGTCCGCGCCGGGTTGCGCGCCGTCGAGCATCATGTCGCTGCGCCGGCAGCCGGTCGGCACGGCCACGATCGCAAGCAGCAGCGCAGCGGCGAGCATGCCGCCCGCTGTGAGGGCGCGTGATCGTGGCGGACATGGCGGAAACGACGGGGAGGGCGGCGGACGGGGCGGGACGGGCATGCGGACCTCCAGGCGCAACGGCATGGGTGCCGTCGTCGTCGAAGCCAACGCAGCCGCCCATGGCGACCGGCCAGTGCCGGTGGCAGCTCCCCGCACCAGCCTGCGGGTGCGTGCGTTGCGGGTGTATCGCCGGGGCCGTGGGCCGCGCCGGCAGCAGGCTCAGCCTGCCAGCAACGCGTGCAGGCTGGCCTTCAGTTGTCGGCCTTCGGCGTGGAAGTAGTCGCGTGCCTCGCGCCAGCGCGGGCAACGCTGCTCGACCTCGCGCCAGAACGCGCGCGAATGGTTGGCGTGGACCAGGTGGCAGAGCTCGTG
>JAFAFY010000400.1 GCA_023423235.1 Pseudomonadota bacterium | reverse complement strand
GCGGCGGCGCGCATGTCGCCGATCCGGGCAGCGCGCTCGACCGCGCCACGCTCGCCCAGCTTGATCTCGTGGTGGCCGATGCGCGCGCGTTCGCCGGCCTCGGCCCCGCACAGCGCACGGCCCTGCGCGAGGCGGTGCAGGGCGGACTCGGCGTGCTGGTGCATGCACCAGGCGGCGTGTCGGAGGCGCTGCGCCGGCAACTGCACGCATTCGGACTCGACGTGGCGGCCGAGCGCAGTGCGCGCCCGCTGGCGTTCGCCGCGGATACCCGCGATGTCGCGGTCCTGCGTGCGCGGCTGGGCGCGGGCAGCGAAGATGCACCGTTCGATGCCGCGCTCGCGGGCGAGCTCCTGCCGGTCTTGGCGTATCGCCCGCTGCGCGGCGCCGCGGCTGCGTTCGACGGCCAGCGTGGGCCGGGCGATCTCGCGCTGTGGCAGGCACTGGGGCAGGGCCGTATCGGCGTGACCACCATCGAGGACAGCTGGCAGCTGGCCACCGCGGGTCGCAGCGATGTGCATGCCGAGCTGTGGAGCGGCTGGTTTTCAGCACTGGCACGGCCTGACCAGGCCGCAACGGTGGATGTACGCGGCGAACGCCGCCCCGGCCAGCGGCTGCAGTTGTGCGGCATCGCTGCCGCAGGGCAGGTCGTCGCGTCCGATGGCAGCCGGGTGCAGTTGCAGGTCGACCCACGCGCCGGGCCGGAGGCCTGCGCAGCGTACTGGCCGCGTCTGCCGGGCTGGCACCAGGTGGAAGGCGAAGATGCCCCCACGGTGCCGTTCTACGTGCCACCGCCGGAAACCGGCAGCGCGCTGCATGCGGCGGCGCTGCGCGATGCGACCAAGGCGCTGGTGCGCGAAGCGGGCATGGCGGCCTCTTGCCAGGCGTGCTCGACACATGCGCGGCGCGGCGCGTCCTGGCCCTTCTTCATCGCCTGGCTGGCGATCCTCACCGCGTTGTGGGCGCTGGAGCGTTCGTCGCTCGGGCGCGGCCGGCGTCCGGATGCCGTTGTCGTGGATGCGGCGCGCCAGGAATGACAGGGCGGCGATGATGTGCCGGCGATGACGTCCTGGCGATGATCGGTTCGGCCGCCGTGGATCGGGCCTAACGCGGCGCATGCCCGCGTCGGCGGCGGGTCTGCGCCGCGCGGTTGCGGCGGTATGGGCGCCGCCGCCTGGTGGGAGCTGCCTGGTTGAAGCCGCCTGGTTGAAGCCGCTTGAATGGAGCAGGCGGAAATGAACGCGGCTGTCGAAGCCGCTTGCTTGAAGCCGCGCGATATCCACTGCAGACTCGGTCCGGGAACGCGACGGCACGTTCCCGCCCGATCGGGATCCCCCTGCGGGCCGGGCCAGCCGATCGTCCGATCCCTGCCTGCCGGCATCGCGGCAGGCGTCCTGCGGCCCGCCATGCGATGCCGCGCCGATCCCAGGAGTCTTGCCATGCCTTCACGCCGCGATTGTCTGAAACTCACCCTCGGCGCCGGTCTATCGCTGGCCCTGCCATCGGCCGCGCTGCTGGCCGCGTCCTGGCAGCCGTTGCTGACCCGCGCCATCCCGTCGAGCGGGCAGCAGTTGCCACTGATCGGGCTGGGCAGTTCGGCCACGTTCTCGCAGGTAGCGCGCAGCGAGGATGCCAGTGCGTTGCGCGAGGTGCTGCGGACCCTCGTCGACCAGGGCGGCAAGGTGTTCGATACCGCGCCCAGCTATGGCGCGTCGGAAGAAGTGGCCGGCCGGATCGCGAGCGAACTGGCCATCACCGACGAGATCTTCTGGGCGACCAAGGTCAACGTGGCCGGCCGCGGGCCCGATGCGCAGGCCGACCCGGCGGCGGCACGGGCGCAGATCGAAACCTCGTTCGAGCGCATCGGCAAGCCGGTCATCGACCTGATCCAGGTCCACAACCTGGGCGACGTGCCGACCCAGCTGGGCATCCTGCGCGGGCTCAAGGAAGCGGGGCGGGTGCGTTACCTGGGCGTCACCTCGACCAGCAAGGCCGCGTATCCGTGGCTGATCGAGGTCATGCGCAGCGAACCGCTCGACTTCATCGGCATCGATTACGCGATCGACAACCGCGACGTGGAGGAGACGATCCTGCCGCTGGCGGCCGAGCGCGGCATCGGCGTGCTGGTCTACGCGCCGTTCGGCCGCACCCGGCTGTGGCAGCGCGTCGGGGAGCGCGCGCTGCCGGACTGGGCCGCCGAATTCGATGCCGCGACCTGGGGCCAGTTCTTCCTCAAGTTCGTCGCCGCGCATCCGGCGGTGACCTGCGTGACCCCGGCGACCAGCCGTGCGAGCAACCTGGTCGACAACCTCGGCGCGGGCCGTGGGCGGTTGCCGGACGCCGCGCAGCGGCGGCGCATGATCGAACTGGTGGAGTCGCTGCCCGCTGCGTCCTGACGGGCGCGGCCGGCTCGCCGTCGTCTGCGCGATGCAGTCGCCACGACGCGGCGGACCCGCGTGGGCGCGGACCTCAGCCCTCGTCTTCCTCGAACTCGACCAGCGCGTCGAGATCGAAGGCCAGCGCCTCGACCGCCTCGCGCACCTTGCGCGCGGTCGAGGGGTTGCCGACCTCGACCTCGATCTCGTGCATCTGCGGGCCTTCGACATCGCTCAGGCCCGCGGAGCTGGAATCGGCATCGTCCATGTGCGGCATCAGGTCGTCGATCTCCTCGACGTGTTCGATGCCCTCCACGCTCTGCAGGAGATTGATGACCGCGCGTGCGGTGTCGTCGCTGCCGGTCAGGCGGATACGGAGCATGGGCATGTCGGTTCCTCGTGATTTGGACAGGGCCGCAGGCTAGGCAGCGCGGCGGAAAGCCGGCGTGACGACAGCGGCGCTCATGTGGCAGGCGCGGCCAGCGCTGCGTCGATGCGGGGCGCGCCTGCTCAACCCGGCCGCAGCCGCTGGAACGCCAGCGTCGGCGCATCGTGGTAGCGCACCTCGCCCGTTTCCACGTAGCCCAGTTTCGCCGCCAGCCGGCGCGAGGGCAGGTTGCCGGCGTTGATGATGCAGACGCTGCGGCCACCGAACGGCTGGGCATCGAACCAGCGGTGCATGGCCTGCGTGGCTTCAGCGGCGATGCCGCGGCCATGGGCTTCGCGCGCGAACACCCACGCCGCCTCGGGCGAGGCCTGGAACGCGGCATCGATGCCGCGGCGGAAGTCGGCAAAGCCCACGCCGCCGACGGTGCGCCCGGTCGCGCGTTCGACCACGGCGAAAATGCCGAAGCCGAATGCGGCCCAGTGGCCGATGTAGCGCAACAGGCGGTTCCATACGTCCTCGTCGGGGATGCGCTTGCCGCCGGTGATGTGCAACATCACCTCGGCATCGTTGAGCATCGCGCGAAGGGCATCGAAATCCCCGATGTCGTGCGGACGCAGCAGCAGGCGTGGGGTGTCCAGCGTGGTCACGGCGTCACCCGGCCGGCGGCGTGCGCACCGGCACGGTGATGTTGCACAGGTCGATGTGCCCGGCCGGGCGCAGATACCAGTCGTCGCGGCGGTTGCGGCGCGATTCGACCACCGCATCGAACAATGGCGTATCGGTGCGCAGCACCTGCAGCGGGGTGCGTTCGGCCACCGGGACCTCGGAGGCCAGGCGGATGGCGCGGATCGGCGTGCGCTGTGCCGGGTCTGCGTAGAAGCCGAGCGGGCCGGTGCCGCGCGGCAGCACGCTCAGCAGTTCCATGCCCTGCAGCACGCGACCGACCACGGTGATGTTGCGGTCGAGCTGGCGCGGCGCCTGGCCGGTGACGACATAGAGCTCGGTGCCGTTGCTGGAGTCGGGCGCCATGTCGCGGCCGGCGCCCAGCGCGCCGTAGCAGTGCGCCAGCCAGGCGCGGCCACTGGCATCGCGCGCGGCGGCGAAGCCATCGACGAAACCGGTCTGCGCGGCCCAGCCATCAGGGTCGGGCAGCGCGTGGAAGGCCAGACCCGCGGCGGGACGGTCGAACTCGGCCGGCAGCGTCGCCTTCGCGCTGCCGATCGGCTTGCCCGGCGCGCCGTCCTCGGTGATGTCGCCGAACTGGACCACGAAGTTGTCCTGGGACCGATACAGGGTGAGCCCGTTCCAGAAGCCCTCGCGCGCCAGGGTGCGGATGTTGGCGACATGCGCGGGGGCGAAGTCCGGTGCCAGCTCGATGACCACGCGGCCGGCCGCAAGGTCCAGGTACAGCGTGTCCTCCGGCGCCGGCGTGCGCCAGTCGGCCGGTGTGGCGGCATCGAGCAGCTGTTGCGTGGTCCGTGTTTCCACGGTGCCCGAGGCCACAGCGGCAGGCGGCGGTGCCGTGCTGGCG
>JAFAFY010000102.1 GCA_023423235.1 Pseudomonadota bacterium | reverse complement strand
CCGACCAGTTCCGCCGCGATTACATGCCCGTGCAGCGGCCGCAGCCCAGCATCGGCGGTGCGCAGCTCCAGCAACGCCGGGGTACCGATCAGCGCATCCAGGTCGAGCCCGGCATCGACCGACAGCGCGGTCACGTCCAGCGCGAAGCCGACGCCGTCGATGCGTTCCTCGCCCGACAGGGTCTCGGCAACCAGTACGCCGTCGCCAAGCGCGGTCTGCAGCCGGAGCAATCGTCCGGCCTGGGACGGATTGGCGAGGGCGGCCAGCAGGGTGTGCAATGCATCCATGTCCTATGCTCCTTGCCGCAGCGATGCGGCAGCCACGCGCCATCCATCGATGACGCGCCTTCTTCCGCATGCGACCGGCCCCTGTCCCGGCCGCCAGCGGGCGGAATAACGTACTGCGGAATCAGCTGCCGAACTGGACCTGGATCTCGACCCGGCGATTCGGCGCCAAGCATTCGATCAGGCGCTGGCCGCGTTCCTTGTCGCAGTCGACCAGCGGCTCGCTGGCGCCGCGACCTTCGGTCGAGATCAGCTCGGGATAGACGCCCTTGCTCGACAGGTACTCGGCAACCGAATCGGCGCGCTGCTGCGAGATGCGCTGGTTGACCGTCGCATTGCCGATGCGGTCGCTGTGGCCGACGATGACGATCGCCGAGGGCGTGCGGCCGGTGGTGAGCCGGTGCGCCAGCTCGTCGAGCGCCGCCCGCCCCTCCGCGCTGAGGTCGCGCAGCGATGCACGGCCAAAGGCGAACAGGTTGTCCGAGGCGAGCCGTTGCACTTGCGGCTGCGGCGCGACGACCGGCTCCGGCGCTGGTGCGGGTGCTTCGGGCGGGGTGCTCTTGCAGGCGGCAAGCGCCATTGCGGTGGCAAGCAGGCCGACGATCCTCAGTGTGCCGATGGTGTTCATATCCCTTGATGCTCTCTTGAAAAATCCAATGCCAAAGCGCAGCTGCCGTTGCCTGGCCACGCCGATACGCGAGTGTCCACATCCTGCGGCCGCGGCCGCAGGCATCAATGATCAGGCGTTGCGGGTAATGCCGACCAGGCGCAGTCCGGGCGCCGCCTTGACCGCAAGCTGGTAGCTGCCGCCCGGCAGGCGCAATCCCACCAGCAGCAGATCGCCGTCAGTCGTGGTCCCGGTGACATGCCATGGCTGCAGCGCCAGCTTCCCGGCCAGTTCGCGCGCGGCGTGGCGGGTCTTGAATTCCGCACTTTCCAACAGATCGAACACCACGCTGGCGTCCGGTTTCTGCCAGGCGCGCAGCGTGCCGGTGCCGGCGTGACTGCCGCCGCGGTCCAGCAACCTGTCCCCGGCGGTGGCGCGATCGACGATGCTCGATGCGAATGACATGGCGTACTCCTCCTGATGAGTGAACGGGCCTGCCTGGCCCTTGCGTCAGACAATCTTGTACTTGAACGCGCCCTTCTTGTCTGCCGTGACCTTGATGCTATCGATTTTGCCGCCTTCCGCCATGCGCGCAAGCACGGTTTCGGCAATCTCGGGCAGCAGGGTGCCGTTGAGGATATGGTCGACGTTGCGAGCGCCGCTGTCGACCTCGGTGCAACGCGCCAGGACCGCCTCCGACAGGCTCTCGTCCCAACCGAACTTGGCCTTGTGGTTGGCCTGCACCCGGTCGCGGATGCGGCCCAGCTTGAGGTCGATGATGCCGGCCAGGGTGTCGTCGCTGATCGGGTAGTACGGCACCACCTTCAGGCGCCCCAGGAACGCGGGCTTGAAGGACTTCATCAGCACCGGCCGCAGTGCCTCGCCCAGGGCGTCGGCGGGCGGGATCTCCCCGACCGGCTTGTTGAGGCAGGCCTGCATGATCTGCGAGGAGCCGACATTGGAAGTGAGGATGATCAGGGTGTTGCGGAAATCGATCTCGCGGCCTTCGGCATCGTCCATCACGCCCTTGTCGAAGACCTGGAAGAACATCTCCAGCACGTCGGGATGGGCCTTCTCCACCTCGTCGAGCAGCACCACGCTGTAGGGCTGGCGCCGCACGGCCTCGGTCAGTACCCCGCCCTCGCCGTAGCCCACGTAGCCGGGCGGCGAGCCCTTGAGGCCGGAGACGCTGTGCGCCTCCTGGTACTCGCTCATGTTGATGGTGACCAGCTTGCGCTCGCCGCCGTAGAGGATGTCGGCCAGCGCCAGAGCGGTCTCGGTCTTGCCCACGCCCGACGGCCCGACAAACATGAATACGCCGCGGGGCTTGTTCGGGTCCTCGAGCTTCGCGCTGGCGGTGCGCACGCGCTGGGCGATGGCATCAAGGGCATGGTCCTGGCCGATGACCCGCTCGCCCAGCAGGCCCTGCAGGTTGCGCACGGTGCGGATCTCGTCCTTGACCATGCGTCCCAGCGGAATGCCGGTCCACGCCGAGACCACTTCGGCCACCACGGTGCCGTCGACCTGCAGCGGCACCATCGGCGATTCGCCCTGCAGTTCGCGCAGTTGGGCCTGCAACCGGGCGATCTCGGCCAGGCGCGGATCCTCCTGCAACGCGGACTTGGCCGCCTTGCGACCCTTCGACCTGGGCTTGGCATCGGCAGCGCCGTCGCCGTCGACATCGGCGGCGGCCGCTTCTGGCGGCGCGGCCTCCAGCGCTTCACGCAGCGCGCCGATACGCTCGGCCAACGCCATCTCCTGCTGCAGGCGCGCCTCGTTCGCGGCCAGGGTTTCGCGCGCCTGCGCCTGCAGGTCGCGCAGTTCACCCAGACGCTCGTCGTGGTGACGCGCGCCGCCGGCGACCTCGCGCTGCAGCGCGTTGATCTCGGCTTCGAGGTGGTCCAGGCGCTTGCGGGTGTCCTCGATGATCGCCGGTGTCGCGCTCTGCCCCAGCGCGACCTTGGCGCATGCGGTGTCCAGCACGCCGACGGCCTTGTCAGGCAGCTGACGACCGCTGATGTAGCGGTGCGAGAGGCGCACCGCTTCGGTGATGGCCTCGTCCAGCACGCGGATGCCGAAATGCCGCTCCATCAGCGGCACGATCCCGCGCAGCATGGACGCGGCGACCGGCTCGCTCGGCTCCTCCACCTTGACCACCTGGAAACGCCGCGCCAGCGCCGCGTCCTTCTCGAAGTACTTCTTGTACTCGCTCCACGTGGTCGCGGCGATGGTGCGCAGCTCGCCGCGCGCCAGCGCCGGCTTGAGCAGATTGGCGGCATCGTTCTGTCCGGCCTGGCCGCCGGCGC
>JAFAFY010000098.1 GCA_023423235.1 Pseudomonadota bacterium | reverse complement strand
CTGTACTGGACCTCGACCGACGGCGGCCACAACTTCAACATCACCGCGTTCCAGAACGACTTCGAGGACAAGATCGAGCGCGCCGAGGCCACCCAGAGCTGCACGGTCACCGGCGGTGTCCGCCCCTGCGTGAACCTCGGCGAATACTGGGCGGTGCTGGGCACCGGCAACATCAACCAGTTCATCAACGTCGACGAGGCGCGCATCCGCGGCCTGGAAGTGGCGGGCCGCTACCGCATCATCGAGCCGCTGTCGTTCCGCGCCAACTACACCTACACCGACAGCGAGCGCAAGAGCGGCGCCGACATCGGCAAGCCGCTGACCGACAGTGCCAGGCACATGGCCAATGCCACCCTGGACTGGCAGATCAGCGAGCGCTTCAACACCCAGCTCACCGTCGAGGCGCGCCACAAGCGCTACGACAGTGCCAACGACCGCTTCTACAAGGACTATCAGGTGCTGCACCTCGGCGCGCAGTACCGGTTCAACGCGTTCGTCAGCCTCAACGGCCGCATCAACAACCTGCTGGACAAGGATTTCACCAACGCCGAGGTCACCTTCAACCCGGTCTACGACACCGCGGGCAACATCACCGCCTACTCGCTGGCCTACCTGGACGACTACAACAACAAGGACAAGGCCCGCAATTTCTGGCTGAGCCTCAACGTGCGGTTCTGAGGCGCGTCTGACCTCGATGTGCCCGACCGCAGCGCCTGCACCAGGCGCTGCCGCGTGATCCCCGGCGCTGCGATCGGGATGGCCCGGCCGCAGCGCCTTCTGCAGCAACCGCGATTCTCCGCCGCCCGTTGCCGTCCGGCAGCGGGCGGCAGCACGAGCGCATGCGCATGGCGGCGCCTGCATGCACGTCTGCCGCACCGCGGATTCGCTAGCATGCTCGCATGTGCCTGATCGCCATCGCCTGGAACACGCGCCCGGACCTGCCACTGGCGTTGATCGCCAACCGCGACGAGTTCCACCAGCGTCCCACCGCCCCCGCCGGCTTCGACCCCGCAGCGCCGGATGTCTATGGCGGCCGCGACCTCGTGCAGGGCGGCAGTTGGCTGCTGGCATCCACCCGACGGCGCCTGGCCGCGGTCACGAATGTGCGCCAGGGCCTGCAAGCCGAGTCGGCGGCGTCCTCGCGCGGCTGGCTGGTCCGGGATTTCGTCCACGGCGATCTGGCGGCGCCGGCCTTCGCCGCAGCGCTCGCGGCCGACGCGCAGGCCTACGGCTGCTTCAACCTGCTGCTGTGGGACGGCGATGCGCTCTGGTTCGCGAGCAATACTCCGGCATTCACCGCGGCCGCGGTCACGCCCGGCCTGCACGCGATGTCCAACGGCGCGCTCGATGCGCGTTGGCCCAAGAGCACCGCGGCGACCCGCACGCTGGCGCACTGGCTGGCGACGGATGCCGCTCGCGGCAGCGGCTTCAACGACGGACCGCCGGACGCCGATCGGCTCGCCCCGCTGTTTGCCGGATTGCACGACACCACCGTCGCACCGGATGCCGCACTGCCGGATACCGGCGTCGGCATCGATCTCGAGCGCAGGCTGTCGCCTCCCTTCATCGTCGGCGCCGACTACGGCACGCGCAGCAGCAGCGTGGTACTGGTCGGCGAAACCGGCATCGGTTTCGAGGAACATCGCTTCGGGCCGATGGGCATCGCCGCAGGCACTTCGCGGGCGTGGCTCAACGGCTGACTGCCGCAGACGCCCTGACCAGCCGCGATCGACGACACACTTCCGCCGGCAGCAGCACGTCGGGCGCCGCGCGTGACAGCTGCAGTCGTCGCGGATCGGGCGGACTACTGCGCAGTGGTGGCCGTACAGCGCAAGGGCGCATCATTCTCCAGTACCTGTTCCCAGCCGTTGGGCGAGCGCGAGGCGACGGTGCCGTTGATGCAACTGCGGCTGGCGCCGGACTGGCGGGCGCTGATCGGTCCCGGCAGCATCGGATTGCCCTCGGCATCGCGCGCCTCGGCGGCGTCCGCCACCACGCCGGCATCATCCGCGGCCGCCGACACGATCGCAGCCGGCACCGATGCGAGATCGGCCGCATCGGGATTCGCCGCGGCTGGTGGGGTGGCAGGCAAGGCCGATGCGACGGCAGCAGGCTGCGGCTCTGGTGCCGGTTGCGGGACCGCGGCAATGTCTGCCGCCTGGGGCGCCTGCGCTAGTGTGTCAGCCGCCTCGGCCGGTGCCTGTGCGCTGTCGGGCACATCGCCGAAGGCGTTGCTCGCGAGGTGGCGGATGCCGCCGGCAATCAGGCTGCCGACGATCACCGCCAGGGTGACGGGCAGGAAGAACGCCCAGGGGGATACGGCGGAATCGCGGTCATACATTGGCTGGCCTCCTGCTGGAAGGCTGAGCGTCGCGCAATCGGCAGGCCTGCCGCAAGCGCCTGCTGCGCGGGGTGCCGGCAACCGCCGGGAGGCGGCAACACATGCGGAAAAGTCGTCGCAGGCGCCAAAACAGCGAAATACCCAATAGCGAAAGGTCCGGTCTTTCCGGATTTCTCCGAATGGCCGGACCTTTCTGTGCCGAAGCGATTGCATTCCGCGGCTGGCGCTTCCTGCTTCTTCTTCGACGGGTGCAGCGTCCCACACCGGGCGTTATCCGGGCGTCAAGAACGCAGGCCGCCGGTCGGGTTCGGGCGGCGCGCACGTATTCACGGCGCGGGCCACGGCCACCAGCCGCGTCCGCAGGCGGCGTAGCGGTCCGCGGCGCGCTCGAAGCGGTTGCGCACACTGATCCCGCCACACAACAGGTACAGCGGCAGGAACAGCGGACCGAGCACCATGTACTGGTAGACATGCGCACGCTCGTGGTCGCACAGCCGGATCGGCGCGTCCACGCACAAGCCGGCGCGGTGCGCATAAGTCGTGCAGGCCACTTCCAGCGACGCGCCGGTATGCAGGATCACGTTGCCGAAGGTGATCGCACCGCCCGGGCCCCACGGCCAGCGTTCGAACACCAGGGCCAGGTCCTGGCCGCGCCAGTGCGCGCGGGCGCCCCGCGCCATGCCCGCGGCACCGGCCAGCAGCCCGACCAGTGAATTGGGTGCGGTCCACAGCGCGCCGACGACCTGCAGCAGGCCGCGCGCCACCATCGACATGCGCGCCCGCGGGCGGCCCGCTGCGCTCAAGCCTCGTCTTCCGGCATCAGCAGCCACAGCACGACATAGACCAGAATCCCCGGGAACGCCGCCGAGACCACCGACAACACGATATACAGCGCGCGCGTGAGGTTGGCGTTCCAGCCGAAACGCCGGGCAACGCCGCCGATCACGCCCGCGAGCACGCGGTCTTCGCGGGGGCGGCTCAGGCCATTGGAAAGACGCATCGGTTCGGACCTCGGTCGGCGGAAGCGGAGCCCGCATCGACGCGGATGCGGTAACGGGGGTGCAGCGGATCCACCGCAGGAACATCGGTGCGCGGGACAGGCGATTCAATGCCCCCGCCTCTCGGCGCGCCGCGGCTGCGGCTCAGACGCGCGAGCGCGGCAGCAGCCAGTCGTGAATCGCCGTCGGCACCTCGGACTGCGCACGGCCGGACACATACAGGCCGATATGCCCGCCGCGGAACGACAGTTCGCTGTAGTCGTCGCTTCCGACCAGCCCGCGCAGCGCGCGCGAGGCATCGGGCGGTACCAGGTGGTCCTGCTCGGCGAAGATGTTGAGCACCGGCATCTCCACCAGGCCCAGGTGCACTTCGTTCTCGCCGATGACGATGCCGCCGTTGATGAAGCCGTTGCCCTGGTAGAACTGCTTGATGAACTGGCGGAACGCCTCACCGGCCTGGTCGGGCGAATCGAAGATCCATTTCTCCATGCGCAGGAAATCCTCCATCGCGACCCTGTCGTCGAGGATGTCGACCATGCCGACGTATTTCTGTACCAGCAGCCGCCAAGGTTTCAGCGTCAGGTAGCACAGGTTCATCATGTCGGCCGGCACGTTGCCCAGCGTGTCCACGAAGAGGTCCACGTCCATCTCGCGGGTCCAGTTCGACAGCATGTTGTCGCCGGTGTGGAAATCCACCGGCGTGACCATGGTGATCAGGTTGCGCACGCGGCCGGGATGCAGCGCGGCGTAGCTCAGCGAGAACGTGCCGCCCTGGCAGATGCCCAGCAGGTTGATCGCATCCAGCCCGCAGGCCTCGCACAGGTGATCCACCGCGCCGCCGATGAAGCGCTCGATGTAGTCCTCCAGGGTCAGGAAGCGGTCCGAGCGGTCGACATAGCCCCAGTCGAGGATGTAGACATCCTCGCCGCGCTCCAGCAGGCCCTTGACGATCGAACGGTTGGCCTGCAGGTCGACCATGTAGGGCCGGTTGACCAGTGCATAGACGATCAGCAGCGGCACCCTGGCGGTCGGCGCAGCGCCGCTGCCGATGAAGCGGTACAGCACGACCTTGCCGTCGCGCCACACTTCCTGCTTGGCCGTCGCGCCGTAGTGGACGTCGTCGAGGTCGCGCAGCGTCGTGACGCTGGCGCCGAACTTCTGCTGGAGTCGCATCGCGTCCTCGACGATGCGCTGCGGCGTGATGTACAGCGGCGTGATGTGCAGGGGTGCGGTCATGTCAGCGCTTCTTCTTGCGGGCGCGCTTGGCCGGCGCGTCGTTCAAGGGCTCGGGCGCGAGCGGGATCGGCGAGATGAAACCGTAGTTGGGCAGCGGCTCCACGCGCGACGCCCTGCGCACGCTCTTGCGGGCGGTGGCCTCCCGGGCAACGGCCTGTGCCGGCGCAGCGACCCGCGGCGCTCGACGCGCAGCGGTGCGCGTGGCTTTCGCACCCGCGGCGCGGCGCGGCCCGCGCCCTCCCGCCGCTGCAGTCCGGGACCTGCCCTGGCCATTGGCGCCATCGCGTTGTGGCGTGGCGGCCCTGGTGGCGGCCTTGGTCACGGGTTTGCTCGTCGCCTCGCTCACGGCCTTGCGGGCGGAGGTTGCATTCGGCTTCTTGCCCGATTCCCTGCCGGCATTCCCACCCGTCTTGCCGGCCGCTGCCTGCTTCGCAGGTTTGCGGATGGTTTTCGCAGCCGTCTTTGCGACCGCTGCCCTGACGCCCTTGCCAGCGGCGGGCGTCGAGGTGGATGCAGTCGGGACCGCTGTCTTCGCGGCTGATGCCGTCGCTGTGGCCGTCTTCCCGGAGGGTGCCTTCGCGGCCCTGCTGTTCTGCGCGCCGTCGGTCGCAGCTGTCCTGCCGGCCTTGGCCCGCATCGGCTTCGCCGCCACCGGCTCCGCCGGGCCCAGTGCAGGACCGCGAGCAGGCCCGGCCTGCGACGCTGCGCCCGCCTGCGCACCGACGCCCTGCGGCCGCGCAGCGCGCGGGGCGATGCCGTCGACACGGGCGCCCAGCCGGCGCACCACGCGTTCGAGTTCGGCGATCTTGCGATGCGCGCCATCCAGTTCGCTGCGCGTGGGCAGGTCCAGCAGGCGGCAGGCCTGCTCGACCTCCTGCTGCATCGCCAGCCGCAGCCGCATCTGGCCATTGACCATGTCGGCGTAGGCGTGGCGGAACTCCAGCGACAGTGCCACCGGGGCGTAGGCTTCCTCGGCGGCGTCGATCCACAGGTCGAACAGCGCACGCGGCGATTCGATCTGCCGGCCGGGCGCCGCGTGCTCGGCAAGCTTGCGCTCGAAGATGCCGAACGCGGCCTGCGAGGCCTGCGCCAGCAGCGCGTAATACGCCTGCTGGCTGCGCTGGTAGTCCATCTGCGCCTGCGCCAGCGCCTGCCAGCGCTCCTGGTGCTCGCGCGCCGGACCGAAGGCCGGCTGCTGCAGCCACGCGCGCGGTTCGCGGGTCAACGCATCGAGCAGCGGGCGCAATTGCGCCATCCACGCCTCGGCGCCGCCCAGGCCCGGCCCCGGCAGGCCGCCGAACATCTGTGCGAAGGGGTTGGCATCGGTGCCGCCCAGCGCCTGGCGCCAGGCAGCGGCGATGTCCTGCGGACTGCCGCCGTGCTCCGCGAACTGCATCGCCAGCCGCTGCATCTCGGCGAACCACTGCTGCCCCTGGGCATTGAACCGCGCCAGCACGTCACCGATGGCCGGCTGCGCGGGCGCCGCCGCCTGCCGGGTCCACCACTCGATCGCATCGCGCCAGGGATTGGCCGCCGGGGCGCCGAAGCCGGGCATCGCGCCGGGCGCGGCAAAACCACCTGCGGCGGCGCCGGGCGCGGTCTGGCGCAGGGCCTCGGCCCAGGCATCCCAGGCCTGGCGCGCCAGACGCTCGAGTTCGGTTCCGGAGATCCCCGGCATGCCCTGCCAGCCGTTCGCCATTGCGCACTCCCGCTCAGTGGCCTGGGATCATAACAACTGACCGTTGCCGCGCACTGCTCAGAACTTGGGAATTCGCAGGGTCTTGCTGATCATCAGCGAACCCGACAGTGCGAACACCAGCACCAGCGGATGCAGCTGCCAAGGCCCCAACTGGACCACGCCCAGCCACAGCGCATCGCCGATGCGCCCCTGCCACGCGGCGAAGGCCAGCAGCAGCACCAGCAGCAGGCTGGAGGGGATCGGCGTGCCCTCGAAGTACTTCACCTTGTCGCCGCCGTCCGACAGCGTTTCCGCGGTGACGTTGTAGCGCGCCAGCCGGCTGACACCGCAGCCGACGAAGTAGCTCAGCACCACCCAGTCCCAGCCGCCCTGCATGCCGCAGGCATAGGCCAGCGCGGCCGGGGCGAGGCCGAAGGAAATGATGTCGGCCAGCGAGTCGAGCTCCCGGCCGAGGGTGGAGGCGACCTTGCGCCAGCGCGCGATGCGGCCGTCGAGGGCATCGAACAGGAATGCCAGCGGAATCAGCGCCATGCCGGCCAACAGGTCGGCGACCTTGCCGTCCTGCAGGAAGCGCATCGCGGCGAATACCGCGCCGGTGCCGCAGAAGGCGTTGCCCAGGGTGAACCAGTCGGCCAGTTGGAAATCGCGCAGCATCGAGAAATGGCGGGGACGGGACATCGGGACTCCAGGCGGAAAAACGGGATGCGGGCGCACGGCAGCACGCGGGCGATGTTGCCCGCGCACGCGGCAATCCCGCGTGAGCGGCGCCAGCGTGGGGCGGGCGCGGGGCATTGTGCCCGCGTGGCGTCGGACCTGCCCACGGCCTTGCGGGAGAGACGGACGGCGTCACGGCAGCGGGCGCCCGCCATACACCCCGCGACATGCCCGATCGCCGCGGCAGGCCGTCTTTACAGATGACATCATTGTGATATCAATCTGCCAAACCGCCCGCCGACGAGCCCACCATGAAAGAGAACCCGATCCGCTCCCTGCCCGGCATTCCGGTCGTCCTGCTGCTGCTCGCGGGCATCGGCGTGTGCGTCTACCTGTTCTTCGCCGGCGGCGGCATCGTGCCGCTGGCCGCGATCGCCGTCGCGCTGGTGCTGGCCTTCCTCGCCACGGGCCTGTACATGGTCGAGCCCAACCAGGCGGCGGTGCTCAGCCTGTTCGGCAAGTACGTGGGCACCGACAAGACCAACGGCCTGCGCTGGAACAACCCGTTCCTGGCCAAGAAGAAGGTGTCGCTTCGGGTGCGCAACTTCGAGAGTAGCCGGCTCAAGGTCAACGAGCTCGACGGCAGCCCAATCGAGATCGCCGCGGTAGTGGTGTGGAAGGTCGTCGATTCGGCCGAAGCGGTATTCAACGTCGACGACTACGAGAGCTTCGTGCACATCCAGTCCGAGGCGGCGCTGCGGGCCATGGCCACCAGCTATCCCTACGACCAGCACGAGGACGGCCAGATCTCGCTGCGCAGCCACCCGGTGGAGATTTCCGAGCGGCTCAAGGAACACCTCGACGAGCGCCTGACCGCCGCCGGGGTCGATGTGCTGGAAGCGCGCATCAGCCACCTGGCCTATGCGCCCGAGATCGCCCAGGCGATGCTGCAGCGCCAGCAGGCCAACGCGGTGATCGCCGCGCGCACGCGCATCGTGGCCGGCGCGGTGGGCATGGTGGAGATGGCGCTGGCGGAACTGGAGAAGAACGGCGTGATCGCGCTCGACGAGGAACGCAAGGCGACGATGGTCAGCAACCTGCTGGTGGTGCTGTGCAGCGACCGCGCGACCCAGCCGGTGGTCAATGCCGGCTCGCTGTACTGATGGCGCCGCATCACATCACCGCGCTGGCGTTCCTGGTGATCGCGGTGCCGGCCTTCGTGTTCGCGCGCTGGCTCGCCGACGGACGGCTGCCGCTGGCCGGCGACAGCCGAGGCATGACGGTGCGCGACAAGGCGCTGCTGGACAGCCGCCTGGCGCGCCTGATGCGCATGATCGGCCTGGTGACGCTGGCCACCGCGCTCGGCGTCGGCCTGTGGGGCGGCGACGAGCGCCGGCTGACCGTGCTGGTCCTGGTGATGGTCGTGGTCGTCCACGCACTGGCAGCGGTGTTCGTCTGGACCGTGGTCAGTGCCCGCCGGCGTCCACGGGGAGGCCGGGATTGAGCGAGAGGAAGGCCTATCCGCTGCGCATCAATGCCGAGATCCTGGCGGCGGTGCAGCGCTGGGCGGACGACGAGCTGCGCAGCGCCAACGCGCAGATCGAATATGTCTTGCGCGACGCGTTGCGCAAGGCCGGGCGGCTGGGCGACCGGCCTGCGGACGACGCACCACCGGAGAAGACACGCAAATGAGCATCCGCGGACAAGACAGCACAGCGGCCACGGCGCCGGCGCAACCGGCCAGCATCGCAACCCACGCCCAGGCGCCGTGGAACTGGCGCGATGGCCCGCGCGATCCCGCCACCATCGCGTCACATGCGGCGCGGCAGGCATGAACGACGCACCGACCGCGCAAAGGCCACGCCTGCGCCAGGACCTGCGCATCGCCGTCATCTGGGCGGCGCTGGCGGCGCTGGCGACGGTTGCGGTGTTTCCATACCTGATGCAGGTGATGCCGGGGCGCTTCGATGCGATCCCGCTGCCATTGCCCGCGTTGATCGCCATCCAGGCCATGCAGATGTTCATCCTGGTCACGCTGCTGGCCTGGGCCGGGTTGCGCATGGGCCATCGGGTCGGCCTCGGCAGCCCGCTGCTGCAACGCTGGATCAACCGCCACGGCCATGCGGGGCTGCGCATGCTGCGGCCCGGCCACAGCGCCCTGCTCGGCGTTGCCGCGGCAGTGGCGATCCTGCTGCTCTCGCACCTGCTCGATCCGCTGCTGCTGCCAGAGCCGAGGGTGGCGATGCAGGACATCGACGGCGCACGCAATGCCCTCTATGGCCTGCTGGCCTCGTTCTATGGCGGCATCGTCGAGGAAGTGCAACTGCGCCTGTTCCTGATGACCCTGCTGGTGTGGCTGGCGATGCAGGTCGCGCGTCTGCGCCGGGCGCAACCGGCGGGTGCACTGGCTGCGCCACCGCAGACCCGCCCGGCCGTGATGTGGGCCGCGATCCTGATTGCCGCGCTGCTGTTCGGGGCCGGCCACCTGCCCGCCGCGGCCGGCATCTGGGGCCTCGATGCCGGGGTGATCGCCCGCACCGTGCTGCTCAACGCGATCGGCGGCGTGGCCTTCGGCTGGGTCTACTGGAAGCGCGGACTGGAGATGGCGGTGCTGTCGCATTTCGCGGCCGACCTGGTGTTGCACGTCGCGGTGCCGCTGCTGATGCCGCAGGCGCTGCTGTAGCACGCCGGGACCAGCCCGAACGCCGCGCATTCAAACCTGCGCCCTAGGACGCACGTGCCCAGCCCGCGCGCGCAAGGCCCCGGTTGAACGCAGGCGGCCCGCGACCCGTGACCGGCAAGACCGGCTGTCCGCTCACGCCGCCAGGCCGTAAGCTTGCGGCATGCGTCTGCGCAGCCGAATCCTGATCAACACGCCCGACATCGAGCTTTGGCCGGCGGACCTGCTGCGCGCGCACAGCAATCGCGATGCCCGACACCTCGCCCGCGCCGAGCGGGTGCTGCGCCGCAAGCGCGATGGCCGCTACGTCGCCGCGGTGCTGCCGGAGGGTCTCATGCCGCTGCTGCCGCGCTGGCAGCGCGAG
>JAFAFY010000077.1 GCA_023423235.1 Pseudomonadota bacterium | reverse complement strand
CACTGGCCTGCCGTGCGCGCCGCGCAGCACGGGCCGCGCGCGGCCGCGGCCTATCTGCGCCGGTTCGCCAACGATGCCCTGCCCGCCACCGCGATGACCGCGCCGCCCGACGCGCACGGGCGCATCTTCTACGACGAGACGCTGCAGGGCTTCAACTTCCGCCAGGAACAGGTACCGCTGAGCGTCGCGCTCAACACCCTGGTGAACTACCTCGACGACGCCGCCGCACCGATGATCTATCTCGGCGCGACCACGCTCGACACCTTCCTGCCCGGGCTGCAGGCGGAGAACGCCCTGGATCTTGGCGCGCGCGATCCGCTGGCCAGCATCTGGATCGGCAACCGCAGCCGCGTACCGACCCACCAGGACCTGCCCGACAACCTGGCCTGTGTGGTCGCCGGCCGGCGCCGGGTGACACTGTTTCCGCCCGACCAGCTGCGCAACCTCTATATCGGCCCGCTGGAATTCACCCCCGCCGGCCAGCCGGTGAGCCTGGTCGATCCCGATGCGCCCGACCTGCAGCGTTTCCCGCGCTTCGCGCAAGCCTGGCGGCATGCGCTGGTGGCCGAGCTCGGCCCCGGCGACGCGGTGCTGATTCCCGGCATGTGGTGGCACCACATGGCCGCGCTCGACGGCTTCAACGTGCTGGTCAACTACTGGTGGCGCGACACGCCGGCGTGGATGGCCTCGCCGGTGCACGCGCTGCAGCTGGCGATGCTGACCCTGCGCGAACTGCCGCCGCACCAGCGCGCGATCTGGCGCGAGGTGTTCGCGCACTACGTGTTCGACGCGGACGGCGCGACGGCCGCGCACGTGCCCGAGGCCGCACGCGGCATGCTGGGGCCGCTGGATGCGGCCACGGCGGAACGCATGCTGGCGCGGCTGCGCAAGGCCCTGGGTGGCTGATCCGCGCGGCTGATCCGGGCGGGTGATCCGGGCGGGCGATTCCAGACGGGCGCTCCCAAGGCGGCCGGTCCAGACGATTGGCCCGGACATGGGAGCGTGGCTGCGCGCAACGATGCCGCGGGCGCGCGTCGCCTGTTACCCCGGCGCCGGCCCGGTGGAGCGACGGATCTCGAGCGCATAGGGCACCTCGACGATCCCGCCGGCCCCACGCTCGCGGACGACCTTCAGCAGCTCGGCGGCCGCCAGCCGGCCCATCTCGCGCATCGGCTGTCGCACCGTGGTCAATGCCGGGTAGATGTGGCGCGAGATCGGGGTGTCGTCGAAGCCGCAGACCGAAACGTCACGCGGCACCGAAAGCCCGCGCTCGCAGATCGCACAGATCGCGCCGGCGGCCATGTCGTCGTTGGCGGCGAAGATCGCGGTCGGCGGCTGCGCCAGGTCCAGCAGCCGGTTGGCCGCGGCGAATCCCGAGTCGTAGAAGAACTCGCCAGCGACGACCAGCGTCGGGTCATAGGCGATGCCGGCGCGCTTGAGCCCCGCGCGATAGCCGGCCAGGCGCCAGCGGCTGGCGCCATGCGCGGGATGGCCCTTGATGTGGCCGATGCGGCGATGCCCCAGCGCGACCAGGTGCGCGACCATGTCGCTGGCGGCGGTCTGCTCGTCGACCACCACGCCGACGCGGCGGTGCTTTTCCTGCGGCGAGATGCTGGCCCAGGGCACATCGAGCTCATCGAGCCGGCGCAGCAGCGCGGCGTCGTCGGTGATCGGCGGCGTCAGCACCACGCCGTCGAGCTGCGACTGCACGACCAGCGATTCCACCTTGCGCACGATGTCCTTGGCGTCGTAGACCAGCGGCGCCAGCATCAGGTTGTAGTGCTGCGCCTGGCAGGTATCGAGCACGCCCAGTTCGACTTCCATCAGGTAGTTGCTCGACGGGTTGTCGTAGAGCATCGCCACCAGGTAGGAGCGGCGCCCGGCCAGCACGCGCGCGGAAGCCAGCGGGCGATAGTCCAGCTTCGCGACCGCGGCCTCGACCCGGCTGCGGGTCTGCGCGGAGACATTGGGCTCGTTGTTGAGCACGCGCGAAACGGTCTTGATCGAGACGCCGGCCGCCTCGGCCACGTCCTCGATGCGCACGCGCGTGGCGTTGGGCGCGGACATCAGCCGCGTCTCCTGGCACAGGGATCGCATCCGCGCGCGGCAGGAGCCTGGCGTGCCGATGCAACCGGCCATTGCGCCGCAATGCGCCGCTTGCCGAGTCGATGGTGCGCGGCCATGGCCGCAATGACGATTGCTTGCATCCTGCCCTCCCCGTGCCATCGTCGCACGCCGCGGTGCACGCGCGACCGCCGGCGCGGCGCTGTGGTTTCCCGCGGCCGCCATCGATGCGGCCCTGCAGCAAGCCTTGGCGCCGCGTGCACGCTATTCTGCCGACGCCTGACAACGCTGTCATCCATGCGTCCGCGCATGGACCTCGCACCGTCCCCCGATTCCACCGGCGTTGCCGGTGCCTCGCCAGGAAACTCCCGATGAACACCGCCTCGCGCAAGACCGCACGCCTTCCCGCTTCCGCGTCCGTCCGCACGCACCGCGCCCTGCTGCCGTCGCTGCTGGCGTTGGTGATCGGCATGACCGCCTGCGCGCGCGACGATGCCGCGGCGCCCCCCGCAACCGCAGCGCCCGACGCGCAAGGCAGCGCGGCGCCCGGCCCGGAGGTGGACCCGGCCAACTGGCCGCAACCGGCCTGGCCGTTCGCCGATGACCCCGCGCTGGAGCAGCGCGTCGAAGCCCTGCTGGCCTCGATGACGGTCGAGGAGAAGGTCGGCCAGATCATCCAGGGCGACATCGCCTTCATGACGCCCGACGACGTACGCAAGTACCGGCTCGGCTCGATCCTGGCCGGCGGCAATTCCGACCCGGGCGGGCGCTACAACGCTGCGCCCAAGGAATGGCTGGCGCTGGCCGACGAATACTGGGAAGCGTCGATGGACACCCGCGGCGGCGGCAAGGCGATCCCGGTGCTGTGGGGCATCGACGCAATGCACGGCCAGAGCAACGTGGTCGGCGCGACGCTGTTCCCGCACAACGTCGGCCTGGGCGCGACGCGCAATGTGGAACTGATCCGCGAGATCGCGCGCATCACCGCCATCGAGACCCGCACCACCGGCATGGAGTGGACCTTCGCGCCGACCGTCGCGGTGCCGCGCGACGACCGCTGGGGTCGCGGCTACGAGGGCTACTCGGAAAATCCCGAACTGGTCGCCCAGTACGCCGGCGCCTTCGTCGAGGGCCTGCAGGGCAAGCCGGGCGACGACGACTTCCTCGGCGAAACCCGGGTGATGAGTTCGGTCAAGCATTTCCTCGGCGACGGCGGCACCACCGGCGGCAAGGACCAGGGCGATACGCGCATCAGCGAAACCGAACTGCGCGACATCCACGGCGCCGGCTATCCGCCGGCGATCGCCGCCGGCGCGCAGGGCGTGATGGCCTCGTTCAACAGCTTCAACGGCGAGAAGCTGCACGGCCACAAGGGCCTGCTGACCGACGTGCTCAAGGACCGCATGCACTTCGGTGGCCTGATCGTCGGCGACTGGAACGGCCACGGCCAGATTCCCGGCTGCAGCAACACCGACTGCGCGGCGACGTTCAATGCCGGCCTCGACCTGGCAATGGCGCCCGACAGCTGGAAGGGCCTGTACGAAAGCACGCTGGCGCATGTGCAGTCGGGCGAGATCCCGATGGCGCGGCTCGACGATGCCGTGCGCCGCATCCTGCGGGTGAAGTTCCGCATGGGCCTGTTCGACGCGCCCAGGCCGTCGCAGCGCGCGCTGGGCGGCAAGTTCGAACTGCTCGGCGCGGCCGAACACCGCGCCGTCGCGCGCCAGGCCGTGCGCGAATCGCTGGTGCTGCTGAAGAACCAGGGTGGCCTGCTGCCGCTGGCGGCGAACCAGCGCGTGCTGGTCGCCGGCGATGGCGCCAACGACATGGGCAAGCAGTCCGGCGGCTGGACGCTGAACTGGCAGGGCACCGGCACCACGCGCGCCGACTATCCCAACGCCGACACCATCTGGGAGGGCCTGCAGGCGCAGGTGCGCGCGGCCGGCGGCAATGCCGAGCTCGCAGTCGATGGCGCCTACCGGCAGAAGCCCGACGTGGCGATCGTCGTGTTCGGCGAGGACCCCTATGCGGAGTTCCTCGGCGACCTGCCGAACCTGCTGTACAAGCCCGGCGACGACAGTGACCTGGCATTGATCCGCAAGCTCAAGGCCGACGGCATCCCGGTGGTCGCGGTGTTCCTCAGCGGCCGCCCGCTGTGGATGAACCGCGAGCTCAACGCCAGCGACGCCTTCGTCGCTGCGTGGCTGCCGGGCGGCGAAGGCGCCGGCATCGCCGACGTGCTGCTGCGCGGCGCCGATGGCAAGCCGCAGCACGACTTCAAGGGCAAGCTCGGCTTCTCCTGGCCGCGCCGCGCCGACCAGTACGCCAACAACGTCGGCCAGGCGGACTACGACCCGCTGTTCGCATTCGGCCACGGCCTGACCTACGCCGACGACGGCAACCTCGCCGCGCTGCCGGAAGACCCGGGCATCAGCGCCGACGACGGCACGGCCGGCGTGTTCTTCGCCCAGGGCATTCCCGGCCCCGGCCTGCGCCTGGTGCTGACCGGCGCCAACGGCGAAGGTGCCGATGCGTTGCACGCCCGCGTCGCCACGCCCGACGGCACGCTGACCCTGGCCGGCGTCGACCACCTGACCCAGGAAGGCGCGCGCCTGCTGACCTGGACCGGCGATGCCCGCGCCGAGCTGCTGTCGCCCTCGGCGATCGACCTGCACCGCGAAAGCAACGGCGACGCCCTGCTGGTGGCGACGCTGCGGGTCGACGCACTGCCGGGCAGCGGCGACGTGCTGCTTTCCGCCGGCTGCGGCGAAGGCTGCGCGGGCGAGCTGGCCATCGGCCCCTGGCTGGCGACGCTGCCGCGCGGCGAATGGGTCACCGCCGGCGTGCCGCTGAAGTGCCTGGCCGCAGCCGGCCTCGACCCCGCGCGCGTGCAGACGCCGTTCGCGCTGCGCGCCCCCGCCGGCCTGACGCTGGGCCTGGCCGACGTGCGCATCGGTACCGAGGCCGCGCATCGGCTGGCGTGCAAGGCGCAGTAAGCCGCGCCTTGCCGGGCGCCGTCCTGCCCGGGGCGGCGCCGGCATTGCCGGCCTGCGGCCGTGCAACGCAGTGTCCGGCCACGCCGCCGCGCGCGCCGCGCTACGCGGCCTAGACTGGCCGGCCAGCCACCGCGGACGCCTGCGCCATGATCGACTTCTACTACTGGCCCACGCCCAACGGCCACAAGGTCTCGTTGTTCCTGGAGGAAACCGGGCTCGACTATCGCCTGCGTCCGGTCGACATCGGCAAGGGCGAGCAGTTCCGGCCCGAGTACCTGGCGATCTCGCCCAACAACAAGATCCCGGCGATCGTCGACCACGCGCCCACTGATGGCGGCGAGCCGGTGCCGCTGTTCGAATCGGGCGCGATCCTGCTGTACTTGGCCGACAAGACCGGCCGCTTCCTCGACGCCGACCCGCGCGTGCGCATGCTGACCTTCGAGTGGCTGTTCTGGCAGATGGCCGGGCTCGGCCCGATGAGCGGCCAGTACGGCCACTTCAACGTCTACGCGCCGGAAAAGATTCCCTACGCGATCGAGCGCTACACCAATGAGACCCATCGCCTGCTGCGCGTGCTCGACACCCAGCTCAAGGGCCGCGCCTACCTGGCGGGCGACGACTACTCGATCGCCGACATGGCCGCCTATCCGTGGATCGGTGTCTACGACAGCGCGCCGATCGACATGACGCCCTATGCCGAGGTCCAGCGCTGGCACGCGAGCATTGCCGCGCGCCCGGCGACGCAGCGCGCGTACGCGCTCGCGAAACAGGTCAATCCCGATGCCGGCAAGCCGATCAGCGAGGCGGAACGGAAGATCCTGTTCGGACAACGCTAGCGCCTGCCGGCAACGCATCGCAGGCCGCTTCACCTGGCGCCCCGGCGCGGCTCTGCGATAATCCGCGCGGTCGCCGCGCAGGCCACCGCAGCTGCCGGCCAGCAGGCCGCGAGAGGGTTGCAGGGCTACATCGGCCCGGCGGCCAGGTGCCCCGGCCTGCGCCGTGCGGCGCCTCCCTTTCCATCCGCTCCAGTACAAGGCATCCGGCATGTCGCAACCCGTCCCTTCGAACCGGCGCGCATGGAGCGGTGTGTATGCGCTGGCGCTGGCGGCCTTCGTCTTCAACACCAGCGAGTTCGTGCCGGTCGGATTGCTGAGCGACATCGGCAAGAGCTTCGACATGCCGGTCACCCGCGTGGGGCTGATGCTGACGATCTACGCCTGGGTGGTCGCGCTGGTCTCGCTGCCGTTCATGCTGCTCACGCGCCGGATCGAACGCCGGCGCCTGCTGATGGGCACGCTGCTGCTGTTCATCACCGCGCACGTGGTCTGCGGCACCGCGCAGAGCTTCGGCGTGCTGGTGGCCGGGCGCATCGGCATCGCGTTCTCGCATGCGGTGTTCTGGTCGATCACCGCCTCGCTGGCGGTGCGCATCGCGCCGCCCGGCAAGCAGGCGCAGGCGCTGGGCCTGCTGGCGGCAGGCACCTCGATCGCAATGGTGCTGGGCATCCCGACCGGCCGGGTGATCGGCGACCTGATCGGCTGGCGCATCACGTTCCTGTGCATCGGCGGGGTGGCAGCGCTGGTGATGGTGGCGCTGCGCCTGCTGCTGCCGCACCTGCCGTCGCAGAACGTCGGCTCGCTGGCCAGCCTGCCGCTGCTGTTCCGGCGCAAGGTGCTGGTGGCGCTGTACCTGCTCACCATCGCCGTGGTGACGGGGCACTTCACCGCCTACAGCTACATCGAACCCTACGCCCAGACCGTGGCCGGCCTCTCGCCCAGGGACACCACCGTACTGCTGCTGGTGTTCGGCGGCATGGGCATCCCCGGCGCGCTGCTGTTCAGCCGCTGGTACGCGCGCCACTCCAACCCGATCTTCGTCGGCGCGATCGCCCTGGTCGCGCTGAGCCTGATGCTGTTGACCGCGGCCAGCCACCAGCACTGGACGATGATCGCGCTGTGCGGCCTGTGGGGGCCGGCGATCCTGGTGTTCGGCCTGGCGATGCAGGCGCGCGTGCTCGAACGCGCCCCCGAGGCGACCGACGTGGCGATGGCCATCTATTCGGCGATCTACAACGTGGGCATCGGCGGCGGCGCATTGCTGGGCAGCCAGGTCATCGAACGCGTGGCCCTGCGCGAGATCGGCACCGTGGGCGCCGCGCTGGTCGTCGCGGGCCTGCTGATCGCGTTCTGGATCGTGCTGCGTCGTCCCGACGTGGGCCTGCCGGTCGCCCCCGGCGAACCGCGCCCGCATCCCGATGCGCCGCCAGGCGCCTGGCGACGCTGGCGCGAGCGCATGTCGGCGCGGCGCGGACGCGTGTCGGACCGCTGACGGCAGTCCCGGACGGCGTGTGCCCGGCGTCCAGGCAGCGACGGCACGACGCCACACCCCGGGGGACGATGAACAACCCGAGCGGCGGCGCAAGCGCCAGCCTCAGCGTATGGGCGTGGGGCGTGCGTGCCGGACGGTGGGCGCATTCCGGCAGCCGCGGCGCTGCCTGATGGGATCGAGGGACTGACGGGAAGCGTAACGGTCTATCGGAACGCGATGATCGCCAACGGTCAGTGGAACTCCGGCGGCGGCGTGCTGCCGTCATTCCCAGGCGCCGAAAAGTCGCCCGCCTGCGACTGCAGCCCAACGCCATGCCCACGCAGCCACGCCACGACGGCCGCGTACTGCAGCCGTTTGGCGGGAGGCGCCGCCAGCGGATCGGCCATGAAAAGGTAGTCCTGGAATGTGGCGCCCTGTCGATTGCGTGCCCCCGGATCGACCCCTCGCTCCAGCAGGCGCAAGACATGACCGGGCGCGTCGACGAGCGCGGCTTGATGCAAGGCGGTATTGAGCGACACCTGCGAGACATGATGGACGTCCGCGCCATGATCCAACAGGAACACGAATGCCTCGTCCGTACCCACCGCCAGCGCGTGGGCCAGCGGCGTGTTGCCGGTGCGGGCGTGCGGGAGATTGATGTCCGCGCCTGCGTCGAGCAGGACCTGGGCGAACCAGGGATCGTGCAGGGTGCTGGCGATATGCAGCGCGCCTTGCCCTTCATAGCCGATGACGTCGGGATCGGCGCCGAGATACAGCAGGCCGATCACGCCCTCCCGGCTCTGCGCGCCGATCGCGATCTGCAGCGGCGTGATGCCAGCATCGCCATGGGCGTTCGGGCTGGCGCCCTGGGCGACCAGCGCCTTCATCTGGAAGCTGTCGCCGGCCTGCGCTGCCAGCGCGAGCTCGGCTGCGCGCACGTCGTCGGGAAAGATCTCGCGCTTGAGCGTCTCCAGATCAAACAGCATGTCGGGTCCCTGGGGCAACCGGCGGGCGCAGCGCCGCGGCCGCGAAGCGTATCGCTCCGCCCCCGGCGCGGCAAATGCAGGGCGGCCGTGCATGCAGCGGGCCGTTACGGCATGCCGGGACGGCAGGCGGTAATCCGCGACGGACGACCCCACCACCGGGAACCGAGCGACGCACGCACGACGCGGCCACTGGATCAGCTGGGCCCGGCCGGCGGTTCAGCGGGTCATGCATTCCACGGCGCGTTGTCCATCTTGTCCATACCTTCCAGGACGCTGTTCATCGAGTGATAGCCGACCGGGCTCCAGGTCCATGGCTTCCAGGCCGAATATCCGGTGTTCATGTCGATGATGTTGCCAGCCGCGCTGGGCAGCCCCGGCACCGACTGGAGTCCAGCGAGGAACTCGCCCTCGACGTGATAGCCGCGGACCTGGCCTTCGCGCATCAGTTCGCGGATGGCCCCACCGGACTTCTTTTCGTCGCCGTTGTAGGTCGGGTTGTTCTCCGCGATCGACTTCAGATTGCCGTCCCGAACGCCGGCTGCGTTGAACGTCACCGCGGGCTTGCGCGTGGCGGCAGCGGCGGCCGTCGCCAGACCGCCGCCCAGCGAATGCCCGGCGATGATGAGGTTGCCATTGTCGAACTGGGTGACCCCGCCCTCGACGCGGGCAAACTCGGTCGTCCCCAGCGAGACTTCCTTGGCCAGTTGGACCGCCTGCTTGTACTGCGCCGGCATGCCGCCCATCGCCTGCCCGAAATTGGTCTTCCAGTCGGCAAGGCTGGTGGGCTCGGTGCCCCGGAAGGAGAGAACGTACTGGTCGGAGCCGGTCGCTCCCTCGGCCTTGTCCTTCTTGAAGATTGCGGCATCGAAACCGGTCGAGGGATCCTTCAGCACCACATCGTCGCTGAGCCTGAGTTCCCGCTTCGCCTCGTCCAGCCCCAGCCGATCCCACCCATGGATCGTCTCCCCGTCCGCGGCGACATCCGAATAGGTGGCCTTGGCCAGACCGGCAATGTCGCGGTCGATCGCATTCGTTCCGTTGTTGGCAGTCTCGCGCTGCGCCCAGGTGCCATCGGCGGCCGGTGCCAACGAAGCCTGCTGTCGCTTTCCTTCCTCGCCGGAATATCCCGAGTAGAGCGGGTACTGGTTGCCATCGGCGCGCCCGTAACTGTCGAACATCTCGGCGATGCCCGCATACATGTCGTCGTCGGGGGAGTCGCGCTCGTGCAGGCGGGAGCCGACATGCAGGGCCGCCTCCAGGTCCGCACGGCCGATGCGGTCATCCAGCTTGCCGGCCTTGTCCTTGACCAGGACATCATTGGCAACATCGAGCTGGTCGTGATCGCTCGGATTGTCCAGCAGGTACTGCGCGGCATCGATCATGTCACCGGAGAACGCATCGTTCTTGTTGCTGGCGGCAGCCCGAAGGTCCTTGCTGCTGATCTTGCCGTCGGCCTTGTTGTCGTTCTGCTGGTGGGCGACATCGAACCGCTCGAAGTTCTCGTACAACACATGCGCTGCGGTGGCGATGTTGCCGATGTTGTTGCTCATGGCCGAAGGCACTCCGGTTGTGTCGCCGCGGCGGCGGCCGGGATCGATGAAGAAGGAAACCGTGTCCGACAGTCCGCGGAACGCCCGAAGCCGGCAACCGGGGCAGACCCTAGGTCATGCCGGGATCAGGCGCGAAGTGGGACCGGCGTTGCGGATGCAACGTGGCCAGGCTGGCGATTGGAACGCAGGCAGCGCGCCTGCCCGGGAGGGGCGAGGTGCACGCGACAAGCCCGATCATCGATACTGCAGGCCGATATGTCCGTGGATCCGCCATGCGCTCCCTGCTCACCGCCGCCGCCCTCGTGATCGCCACCGCCAGCACCCCCGCCGCCGAGCGCAAGCTCACCCTGGAAGCCATCACCGGCGATGCGCCGCTGGCCGGACCCACGCTGATGAAGCCGCAGGTGGCGCCGGACGGGTCGCGGGTGACGTTCCTGCGCGGGCGCGACGACAACCGCAACCAGCTCGACCTGTGGGAGTACGACATCGCCAGCGGCCAGACCCGGATGCTGGTCGATTCCAAGGTGGTGCTGCCGGGCGAGGAGACCCTGAGCGACGAGGAGAAGGCGCGCCGCGAGCGCCAGCGCATCGCCGGGCAGTCGGGCATCGTGGATTACCAGTGGGCGCCGGATGCGCGCACCCTGCTGTTCCCGCTGGGCGGCGAGCTATATCTCTACGACCTGGCGAAGACCGGGCGCGAGGCGGTGCGCAAGCTCACCGACGGCGAAGGCTTCGCCACCGATCCCAAGCTCTCGCCCAGGGGTGGCTACGTCAGCTTCATCCGCGCGCGCGACCTGTGGGTCATCGATCTCGCCGACGGCCGCCAGCACCGGCTGACCTTCGACGGCAGCGACACCATCGGCAACGGCGTGGCCGAGTTCGTTGCCGACGAGGAGATGGACCGCCACACCGGCTACTGGTGGGCGCCCGACGACAGCGCGATCGCCTATGCGCGCATCGACGAATCGCCGGTGCCGGTGCAGAAGCGCTACGAGGTCTACCCCGACCGCACCGAGGTCGTGGAGCAGCGCTATCCGGCGGCCGGCGACGACAACGTGCGCATCTCGCTGCACGTGGTTGCGCCGCAGGGCGGTGAAGCGGCGAACGTCGACCTTGGCGGCAACCCCGACATCTACCTCGCCCGGGTGCAATGGCGCGACCCCGCGCGCCTGACCTTCCAGCGCCAGTCGCGCGACCAGCAGACGCTGGAACTGGTGGAGACCACGCTGGCGACCGGCGCCCAACGCACCCTGGTCACCGAACGCAGCCGCACCTGGGTACCGCTGCACAACAGCCTGCGCTTTCTCGACGACGGCCGCTTCCTGTGGTCGTCGGAGCGCGACGGTTTCCAGCACCTGTACCTGGCGTCGGAGGACGGCAGCGCACTGACCCAGCTCACCCGCGGCGACTGGCCGGTCGATGAACTGCTCGCCGTCGATGCCGGCGCCGGCCTGGCCTATTTCCGCGCCGGCCTGTCGCTCGATGGCGGCAAGGCCACTGCGCTGCCGACCGAATCGCGCCTGTTCTCGATCGCGCTGGACGGCGGTGAGGTAGGCGCACTGTCCACCGAGCCCGGCATGCACGCCGCCAGCTTCGCGCGCAACGCCTCGGTCTATGTCGACAGCTGGTCGAACACCACCACGCCGCCGCAGATCGCCCTGCACCGCGCCAATGGCGAGAAGATCGCGACCCTGCTCGACAACGACCTCGCCGCGCCCGGCCACCCCTACGCGCCCTACCGCGCCGCGCATCGCCCGACCGAGTTCGGCACCCTGACCGCCGCCGACGGCCGCACGCCGCTGCATTATTCGCTGATCAAGCCGGCCGGTTTCGATGCCGCCACGCCGCACCCGGTGGTCGTGTTCGTCTACGGCGGCCCGGCCGCGCAGACCGTGCTCAACAGCTGGCCGGGACGCGCCGACGCCAGCTTCCACCAGTACCTGGCGCAGCAGGGCTACGTGGTGTTCTCGCTCGACAACCGCGGCACGCCGCGGCGCGGCGCGGCGTTCGGCGGCGCGCTGTACAGGCGCCAGGGCACGGTGGAGGTCGAGGACCAGGTGCGCGGCGTCGAATGGCTGCGCGCGCAACCGTGGGTCGATGGCAAACGCATCGCGGTCAACGGCTGGTCCAACGGCGGCTACATGACCCTGATGCTGCTGGCCAAGGCGCCCGAGGCCTACGCCTGCGGCATCGCCGGCGCGCCGGTCGCGGATTGGGCGCTGTACGACACCCACTACACCGAGCGTTACATGAACCTGCCGGCGGCCAACGTCGACGGCTATCACGAGGCCAGTGTGTTCACCCACGCCGACGCCATCCGCCCCAACGCGCTGCTGCTGATCCACGGCATGGCCGACGACAACGTGCTGTTCACAAACTCCACCCAGCTGATGAGCCAGCTGCAGCAGGCCGGCACGCCGTTCGAGCTGATGACCTATCCCGGCGCCAAGCACGGCTTGCGTGGCCGCGATGCGCTGCACCGCTACCGCCTCAGCGAGGCGTTCCTGGCGCGCTGTCTGACGCCCTGACCCCGTCCGACGACTGCTGTCCGCCGCGCCCCTCCATCCCAGACAGGATTCCGACATGTCCAGCATGCCCCCGCCCCTGCCACCCGAACCGGTCGCTTCCCATGCAGCGCCACGTGGCTGGTGGCAACGCAACTGGAAGTGGGCGGCGCCCCTGTTGGTGATCACGGCGTTTGCGCTCGTCGCCGGTGCGGTCGGCGCGCTGGTGCTGGGCGTGCGCGGCTCGCTGCTCGCCTCCGACGTCTATGCCGACGCCGTCGCCCGGGCGCGCCACCATCCCGAGGTGGCGGCGGCCCTCGGCGATCCGATCAGCGAAGGCTTCATGCCCTCGGGCAGCATCAGCAAGAGCACCACCGGCGGCGGCTCCGGCGAGGCAGAGCTGATGATCAAACTGTCGGGGCCGAACGGCAGCGGCATGGTCAACGCCGATGCCCACCGGGTACAGGGCCGCTGGGTCTACCGCAGGCTGGTGTTCATCGGTCCCGATCAGGAAATCGTCGCGCTGGCGCAGGACGGAGACAGCCTGGACGCGCCGCCCGCCCCATGACCTCCGACGGATTGTCGTCGGACACACCGCGGTCCATCGTGGCTGCCTGACCGCCCCACCGGAGCCCGCGATGCAGCTGTCCATTGCCCAAGCCGCCAGCCGCCTTGCCATCGCCCTGGCGCTGGCCCTGCCGATCACGGCCCACGCCCATACCGACGCCGCGCGCGCGGCCGCCAGCGAAGCCTCTCCCGCGGCAAGTCCGGCGTGGGTCGCGCGCAGCAACCAGCTGGCGCAGATCCTGATCGACGCGCAGGCGCCGTTCCAGCCCGAGTCCGCCGGTTTCTTCGGCATTCCCGGCTACGACGACCAGGTGGCCGACCTCGGCCCGGACAACGCGCGCCGCTACCGCGAGGCGCTATCGGGCGCACGCGCGAAGCTGCAGACCCAGCTGGAACTCGAACGTGATGCCAACGTGCGCCAGGACCTGCAGATCCTGCTGACCAGCATCGACCAGGCCATCGAGGGCAGCGCGCTCAACGAGCGCTTCCTGTTGCCGTGGACCGACGCGCCGCAACTGGTGTTCAGCGGCCTCAACAGCCTGCTCTCGGAACAGACCCCGCCCGAGCGCCGGGCCAAGGCGCTGGCGCGCCTGCAGCGCTATGCCGGCCTGGCCGAAGGCAGCACCGCGATCACGCAGTTGGCGCGCCAGCGCTACGAGGAACGGCTGTCGAACCCGGCGCTGCTGCAACCGACCCGGCTGGAAGTCGAGCGCGCGCTGGGCAACGCCGACACCTACATCGCCGGCATCCGCAAGCTGTTTGCCGACTACGGCATCACCGGCGCCGACGCCGATGCCGCGCTGGATGCGATCGCGCGCGAGATCACCGACTACGCCGCGTGGACCCGCGCGCGCGTGCTGCCACAGGCGCGCGAGGACACCCGCCTGCCGCCCGAGCTCTACGCCTTCGGGCTCAAGCAGTACGGCACCGACATCGACCCGCACCTGCTGATGCAGCGCGCGCAGCTGGCCTACATGGAAATCCGCGCGCAGATGCAGCAGCTGGCGCCGCTGGTGGCCGCGGCCAACGGCATCGAGGCGCGCGACTACCGCGAGGTGATCCGCGCGCTCAAGCGCGAGTCGATTCCCGACGACCGGCTGGAAGCGAGCTACCGCGAGGTCATCGACGCGATCGACCCGATCATCGAGGCCAACGCCATCGTCGATGTACCCAACAGGCCGATGCAGATGCGGCTGGGTTCGGCCGCGGAATCGGCCGCCTCGCCCGCGCCGCATTTCCTGCCGGCGCCGCTGGTCGGCAACACCGGGCAGCAGGGCACGTTCGTGCTGCCGCTGGGCAATCCCGGCGGCGACGGCGCCGGCGATGCCTACGACGACTTCAATTTCGACGCGGTGCGCTGGACCCTGTCCGCGCACGAGGGCCGGCCCGGCCACGAGCTGCAGTTCACCGCGATGGTCGA
>JAFAFY010000059.1 GCA_023423235.1 Pseudomonadota bacterium | reverse complement strand
CGCGTCACCGCAAAGATCGACCCACCCTGGGATGCCACGGCTTGGCGCAGCGCCGCGCGCGCTGCACTCTGCGCTGGCCTCGCGCCCGAGGACCTCGACTGGACCGGCGGCGCGCAGGGATCGCTGCTCGGTGGCACGGATCTGGCGACGCTGCCGGCCACGCGCAGTGCGCCGCGGGTGCCGTCGGAATTCCTGACGCTGGCCGATGCCGTGCTCTCCCACCGCGCCGACGACTGCCACGGCCTGCTTTACCGCATGCTCTGGCGCATCGCCCGGGGCGAGCGCGCGCTGCTGCAGCGTGCCGCCGATCCCGATGTGCACCGCGCGCGGACGCTGGCGCAGGCGGTGCGTCGCGACAGCCACAAGATGAAGGCCTTCGTGCGTTTCCGCGCGGTGCCCGGCGCCGACGAGGCCTTCGTCGCCTGGTTCGAACCGGATCACCACATCGTCGATCGCGTGGCGCCGTTCTTCGCGCGCCGCTTCGCCGGCATGCGCTGGGCCATCGTCACCCCGTACCGCAGCGCGCTGTGGGATGGGCAGGCGCTGGCGTTCGCACCCGGCGGCACCCGCGCGGATGCGCCCGCCGAGGACGCGCGCGAGGACCTGTGGCGCACCTATTACGGCCACATCTTCAATCCCGCGCGGCTGAATCCGACGATGATGCGCAGCGAGATGCCGCAGAAGTACTGGAAGCATCTGCCCGAGGCCGCGCTGCTGCCGACGTTGATCCGCGACGCCGGCGCGCGCGTGCGCGAGATGGCCGAGCGCGACCACCAGGCGCCGCGCCGTCGCATACCCGCCGCGCCCGCCGCCGCACCGGTCGAGGCAGGCAGCCTGGAGGCGCTGCGCATGGCCGCACGCGATTGCCGCCGCTGCCCGCTGTGGCAGCCGGCGACCCAGACCGTGTTCGGCGAAGGCCCGGTGGCGGCGCGCAGCATGATCGTCGGTGAGCAGCCGGGCGACGAGGAGGATCTCTCGGGCCGGCCGTTCGTCGGGCCGGCGGGGCGGTTGTTCGCGCAGGCGATCACTGAACTGGGCATCGACCGCGCCGGCCTGTACCTGACCAACGCGGTCAAGCATTTCCGTTTCGAGCCGCGTGGCAAGCGGCGCATCCACAGCCGTCCGGGTGTCGCCCACATCGAGGCCTGCAACGGCTGGCTGCAACGCGAGATCGCGCTGCTGCGGCCCGAGCGCATCGTCTGTCTTGGCGCGACCGCGGTGCGCGCGGTGCTGGGGCCGGGCATTGCGCTGGCCGAGGCGCGCGGCCGCTGGCATGTCCAGGGCGACGGTCCCCGCGCCTTCGCCACCGTGCATCCGGCCTGGGTGCTGCGCCAGGCCGACGACGTCGCGCGCGCCAGTGCCTATGCCGGTTTCGTTGCCGATCTGCGCCAGGCGCTCTGCGACTGACGGCGGCATCTGCGCGAGGCGCGCAAAAACATTGGCGTCGGAGAGCCGCATCGCAGCGGGCCTGGTGGCCGCGCGGGTGAATCGCCGCTGACGATTCCCGGCCATGTTCACCGCTGCTTCGCGCGCGCCGGCCAAGACTCCGCCCACCCCAACGCAGGAGTGCCCCGATGACCCGAGCAATCGCAAGCCGTGCCCTGGTGCTGGCCCTGTCGCTGGCCGCCGCCGGCGCCGCATCGGCCCAGGCCACCGCGCCGCAGACGGCCCCGGAAAACGCCACGATGACCGCGGCCCAGGTGCGCGCGGCGTTGACCCAGGGCGGCTACACCGACATCCACGACGTCGAGTTCAAGGAAGGCGTGTGGAAGGCCGATGCCACCGATGCCGATGGCCGCAAGATCGACGTGCGCCTGGACCCGGCGACCGGCCGCATCTATCCCGAAACCGCCGGTGCGACCCGGCTGGGCGAAGCCGACATCCGCGCCAGGTTGACCGCCGAGGGTTATACGAAGATCCGCGACGTCAAGTTCGACGATGGCCTCTGGGAAGCCGAGGCCGATACCGCGCAGGGCCAGCGCGTGGATCTCAAGCTCGACCCCGAGGACGGTCGCATCGTCAGCCAGTCGCGCGACTGACAGCGGCGCGCGCCGCGCAGGCGCAACCCGCAATGTCCTGTCCACGCAGCGCGCCCGGTCACTGGCAAGTACCCGTGACCGGGCGTTGTCGCGCCCGGGAAAACACGCAGGACCCGAGTCGCGATGGCGTGCGCATGAACGCCGGCTGCAGGCGCATGCGCGCGATGCCCGTGGCCTAGGGAAAACCCGAGTGTGCCCGCCAATAGCGACTGCCTAGACTTTCGCCATCCCCCTGTCGGAATCACCAGTCCATGAGCGTCAATGCCGTCGGTTCCAGCCAGAACACCGCGCCGCAGCAGCCGGTCGATCCGCCCCGGCAGTACGAGATCGCCCACGGCGACAGCATAGCCAGCATCGCCAAGGCGCAGGGCACCACGCCGCAGGCGCTGATCGGTGCCAACCCGCAGCTCACCAACCCCGATCTGCTGTATCCCGGCGACAAGCTCAACCTGCCTGCGGCCAGCAACGACGATGCGGCGCCCGCCGGATCGGTCAAGGCGACGGAGTCGGAGACCACCAGGACCGGTACCGACGAGAACGGCACCAGCACCAAGAGTGACGCCAGCGTCGGCTACGACGACGGCAAGGTCACCGTCGGCGGCAAGCAGACCGATACCACCACGACCACCGATGCCGACGGCAACACCAGCGAGAGTGGCACCAGCAGCAATGCCAGTGTCGGTGTGGATCCCGACAAGGGTACCGTCACGGTCTCCGCTGGCGGTGGCTTCACCGAAAGCGTGAAGAATTCCAAGGGCGTCGGCGTCAGCTTCGGCATCGATGCCAATTCCACCGTGGTCGCCGGCAGGAAGACCGAGGACGGCGTGACCACCTACAGCGCGTCCAGCGACGTGTCGGTGTCGCTCAACGCCGGCGTGGACGTCAAGCAGGCCGGCCTGGAATACGGCCACACCAGCGGCATCAAGGCCTCGTATGAAGTGTCGATGCCCGAGCAGGCGGCAAAGACCACCGACCTGGCCAGCGTCAATCCCTTCGATCCGTCGTCGATGCCCACGGGCACCGTGGTCAAGATCGACGGCTCCAACTACAGCAGCAACGAGTTCAAGGCCACCTTCCGCAACATCGCCGCCGAGACCAAGGTGACCAACGAAGAAGGTGCGAGCCTGGTGGTCGAGAAGACCGGCGCCGATACCGTGCGCGTGACCGCCGGCCCGACCGAGGCGATCGAGGCCTACAACGGCGTCGGCGTGGACTTCGACCAGGTCAAGGTGATGCTGGGCAACGACACCAGCCTCAAGAGCGCCACGCTCAAGACCGCGGAATTCGACCTGTCCACCGCCGAAGGCAAGGCTGCGTACAACGACTTCGTCGCCAACGGCAACATGCCCGCCGACAACGGTACCGGCGTGTCCGAGGTCAAGACCATCGAGAAGCTGGACTTCTCCTCGCAGTCGAAGATCGAGGCCAAGATCGGCCCGCTGGAACTGGGGCTCGACGGCGCCAAGAACACCGGCAACCAGGTGCTCACCACTTATCCCGACGGCAGCATCGAGCGCAGCGTGGACCTGCAGTACAGCGGCAATGTGCCGATGACCATGACCCAGAAGTTCGACGCCCAGGGCAAGGAGATCCTGTCCGAGCGCCAGTACGCCTACACCATCAAGGTCGACGAAAACTCTTCGCAGCTGATCAACGCCGCGCAGACCGGGGACCTCGACAAGGCCAAGAATGGCCCGGTCAAGGCCGGCGATACCGTGACCATCACCTATACCGCAGCGGAGATGGCCGAGCTCAAGGGCCATGCCGAGGACGCCCTGGAGGCGTCGGATGGCATGAACTCGGACCTGCGCGTGCTGACCCAGGACTACAGCGGCAACCCGGTGAGCGCCCACGACTTCGCCATCGGCATGGCGCGCAACCTGGGCGGGTCCGACTTCGGCAGCGCCCAGCGCCTGTTCGAGATTTCCTCGGGCGCGGACGGCGACATCGCCGGCAACGATTTCGTGAAGCTGCCGGGCACGGTCAGCGTCCAGAACGGCTGAGCCTGGTGCGCTGAACGCGGTCCCGGTCGTGCCTGACCGGGGGCCGGTCGGCGGCAGCCGACGGACGCGGTTGCCGTCATTGCCAATGCCGTCCGGCCTGCGCGCCTGGCGCGGCGCAGTCGACCTGTCGCGACACCTTGGACGGTCCGGTCGGTTGACCCGTTGCTGTCGGGCTGGTC
>JAFAFY010000049.1 GCA_023423235.1 Pseudomonadota bacterium | reverse complement strand
CGGGCGATGCACTGGTCGACGAACACGTCGACTGGGCGCTGCGCCGGCATGGCGTCTAGCCGCAGCGCCGCAACCCCGCGTAATGCACAGCGCTTTCTGCCGGAGAATCGGCGCTGCAACCGCGGCGACGCCGCCGGCAACCCTCAGCCGCGGCGGGCGCGGATCTCGTCCAGCAGCGCGCGCGTCACCGGGTCGGCAACGGCCACGTCACCACCCTGCACCGCGGGCAGCAGCTCGCCGGCGATGCGCTTGCCCAGCTCGACGCCCCACTGGTCGAAGGCGTTGATGCCCCACAGCACCGACTGCACGTAGACGCTGTGCTCGTAGAGCGCGATCAGCGCGCCCAGCGAGCGCGGGGTCAGGCGGTCGAGCAGCAGCAGCGTCGATGGCCGGTTGCCGGGATAGGACTTCTGCGGATCCTCGGCGGAAAAGCCGTTCGCCAGCGCCTCGGTCTGCGCCAGCAGGTTCGACAGCAACGCGGCGTGGTTCTCGGTGTAGGGATGATCGGGCGTGACCACGCCGATGAAATCGGCCGGCACGGTCTGGGTGCCCTGGTGCAGCGCCTGGAAGAAGCTGTGCTGGGAATTGGTGCCCGGCCCGCCCCACAGCACCGGCACGGTGTCGAGCCCGGCGGGCGTGCCGTCCGGCGCCACCGACTTGCCCAGGCTCTCCATCACCAGCTGCTGCAGATAGGCCGGCAGCAGCGCCAGGCGCTCGTCGTAGGGCAGCACCGCGTGCGTGGCCAGGCCCAGCGCGTTGCGGTTCCACACCCCGGCCAGCGCGTGCAGCACCGGCAGGTTGGCCGCCAGCGGCGCGTCGAGCACATGCGCATCGATGTCGGCGGCACCGGAGAGCAGCGCCTCGAAACCGGCCATGCCGATCGCCAGCGCGATCGAGAATCCGACCGACGACCACAACGAATAGCGGCCGCCGACCCAGTCCCACATCGGCAGTACGCGCTCGGGCGCGACGCCGAAGGCCTCGGCCTTGGGCACGTTGGCGCTGACCGCATACAGGCGCTCGCCGCCGCCCAGCCAGTCGCGGACGATCGCGCCGTTGAGCAGGGTTTCCTGGGTGCCGAAGGTCTTGGAGACCAGGATCGCCGCGGTGCGCGCCGGGTCCAGGCCCTTGAGGATGTGCTGCGCGTCGCTGCCGTCGACATTGGTGAGGAAATGCACCCGGAAGCGCCCGGTGCCGAAATCCTTCAGCGCATCGACCACCAGCCGCGGACCGAGGTCGGAGCCGCCGATGCCGACGTTGACGATGTCGGTGACGTCCGAGGCTTCCAGCGCGGCGACCAGGGCGGCCATGCGTTCGCGCGCGGCAAGCGCCTGGGCATGCGCGTCGCGGGCGATGGCGGTCTCCGAGAGCGCCGAGCGCAGCGCGACATGCAGCGCCGGACGCTGTTCGGAGGTGTTGACCGTCTGCCCGTCGAACAAGGCGCGCAGGGCCTGCGGCAGCTGCGCATCCGCGCCCAGTTGCAGCAACGCATCCCGCGCCGCGTCGTCGTAGCGTTGACGGGCAAAGCTGGCGTACAGCCCGCCGACCCGCAGCGCATAGGCCTGTGGGCGATTCGCATCGGCCGCGACCAGCGCGGCAATGCGCGTATCGGACAGGCGCGCGGCATGCGGCGCCAGCGTGGAAGTCAATCGCTGGGCCGCCGCCGACATCAGGCGGCCTGCGCCGGAATGCTGTCGTTGGTGTGGGTCATCCGGTTCTGCCGGTCCACGTAGACCAGCTTCGGCTTGAACCCAGCCACCTCGGCCTCGTCCAGCGCGCCGTAGGCGCAGATGATCACCAGGTCACCGACATCGGCCTGGTGCGCGGCGGCGCCGTTGACCGAAATGGTGCCGCTGCCGGCCTCGGCGCGGATCGCATAGGTCGCGAAACGCTTGCCGTTGTTGATGTTGTAGATCTCGATCCGCTCGTACTCGCGGATCCCGGACATGTCCAGGAGGCGGCCGTCGATCGCGCACGAGCCCTCGTAATGCAGTTCGGCGTGGGTCACGGACGCACGGTGGATCTTGGCTTTGAGCAGGGTCAGTTGCATGGCGGCGCGGCCGGATCTCGGCGGTCTGGGGCGGGAAGCGTCCCGCAGGAATCGAAAAGTATAGGGTCGATCTTCCGCATCGCAACACGCACCCGGGCCGCATCCGGCCCGGATTCAGCGTGCAGCGGCGGCGTCGGGCAGGCTGAATTCGAGGTTGTCGATCAGGCGCGTGGTACCGAGGCGAGCCGCGACCAGGGCCACGCCTGCGCTGCCGGGCGCGGGCACGAACGGCGCCAGCGTCGGCGCGCGCACGCTGGCGTAGTCGACATCGAAGCCCGCTGCGCGCAGCCCCTCGCGCGCGGCCTGCTCCACCGCATTGACCGCCGCGCCCGCCTGCAGCGCATCGCGCATCGCCTGCAGGGCGCGATACAGCGCCGGTGCAGCGGCGCGCTGCGCGGCGTCGAGATACTGGTTGCGCGAACTCAGCGCCAGGCCGTCGGCGTCGCGCGCGATCGCCACCGGCAGCAGTTCGAGCGGAAACGCCAGGTCGGTCACCAGATGCGCGATCACCGCCAGTTGCTGGTAGTCCTTGCGGCCGAACGCGGCGACATCGGGCTGCACCTGGTTGAACAGGCGCGCGACCACGGTGGCGACACCATCGAAGTGTCCCGGCCGGTGCGCGCCATCGAGGATGTCGGTCACGCCCGGCACGCGCACCTGCACCGCCCCGGCCAGGCCCAGCGGATACATCACCTCGACCGACGGCATCCACAGCAGGTCGCAACCCGCCGCCTGTAGGCCGTCGGCATCGGCGTCCGGCGTGCGCGGATAGCGCGCGAAATCCTCGTTCGGCCCGAACTGGGTCGGGTTGACGAAGATGCTGGCGACCACCCGGTCGACGCGCTCGCGCAGCGCCTGTACCAGCGAGAAATGGCCGGCATGCAGGTTGCCCATGGTCGGCACCAGGCCCACGCGCAGGCCCTCGTGCTTCCACTGCGCGATGCGGTCGCGCAGGACGGGAAGCGCGTCGACGGTTTCGATCATTTCAGGCGGTCCACGGAAAGAAAGAGGTTGAGGGTGCCGCGGCGATGGCGGCACGCGCGTTCGCACCTACGGTAGTGCCTCGATGCCGGCGCGATCCACGCCGGCCAGCGCATCGCGCGCGCTGCCAAGTCCCGGAATCGCCACCTCGGGCGCGATCTCCAGCAGCGGCACCAGCACGAAGGCGCGCTGATGCAGATAGGGGTGCGGCACGCGCAGCCCGGGGACATCGATCATCCGGTCGCCGTGCAGCAGCAGGTCGAGGTCCAGCGTGCGCGGCCCCCAGCGCGCGTCGGCATCGGCCGCGCGGCTGCGACCGAACTGCTGCTCGATCGCCAGCAAGGCGTCGAGCAACGCGCGCGGTGCCAGCGACGTGTCGAATCCGGCGACCGCGTTGATGAAGTCGGGTTGCTCGCGTCGCCCCCAGGCCGGGGTGCGGTACAGCGACGAAAGCACGAAACCCTGCGTGCCGGGCAGCGTGGCCAGCGCCTGCGCCGCGGCGCGCAGCGTGGCCGCGGCATCGCCAAGGTTGCCGCCCAGACCGACGAAGGCGCGTACCGGTGCGCGCATCGCGCGAGACGCTTACGCGGCCGAACGGCGACGACGGCGCCGGCGGCGCGGCGCGGGCCCGCCCTCGTCGTCATCGGCGGCCGGGTGCTGCGCGATCGCGTTGTCGGGGTCGTGCTGGGCTTCGCTCCAGAACGCGACATCGGCCGCGTGCTCGTCCGAGGCGATTTCGCGCAGCACAAGGAAATCGAACGCGGCGCGAAAGCGCGGGTGCGCCAGGGTGCGCGTGACCCGCTTGCGCTGGCGCTGCGGGAAGCGCGCCTGCAGCAGCCAGATCTCCTGCATCGGCAGCGAGAACCGGCGCGGCAGCGCGATCGTCGCCAACTGGTGCACGGTGACCCGGTCGGCGGCGCGGCGCTGCGCATCGATCAGCTGCACGCCTTCGGCCTGCAGCTTCATCAGCGTGCGGCAGTACGCCGGCCACAGCAGTGTCGCGAACAGGAAGGCCGGCGAGACCGGCTCGTCGGCGGCCACGCGCGCATCGGTGGAGGCCAGGCCGGCGATCACCATCGCGCGCAGCGCGCCGCTGCGGTTGGATTTCAGCGCGGCTGCGGTCTCGGGGAACAGCGCGGCCAGCAGGCCGTGGCGCTCCAGCCCCTCGAAGCTGGCGACCGCATTGCCGGACAGGAACAGCTTCAGGCATTCCTCGAACAGCCGCGCGGGCGCGGCCTCGCCCAGCAGCGACGCCAGTCGGGGGATCGGCGCGGCGGTCTCGGGCGCCAACTGGAAGCCGAGCTTGGCCGCCAGGCGCACCGCACGCAGCATGCGCACCGGGTCCTCGCGGTAACGGGTTTCCGGGTCGCCGATCAGGCGCAGCACCCGGTTCTGCACGTCCTCGAAACCGCCGGTGTAGTCGCGCACCGAGAAATCGGAGATCGCGTAGTACAGCGCATTGGCGGTGAAGTCGCGGCGCACCGCGTCGTCCTCGATCGTGCCGTAGACGTTGTCGCGCAGCAGGCGGCCGCCGTCGTGGACCTCGCGGTCGCCGCTGCCGTCGTCGACATTGGCGCGGAAGGTCGCCACCTCGATGATCTCGCGGCCGAACACCACGTGCGCCAGCCGGAAGCGGCGGCCGATCAGGCGGCAGTTGCGGAACAGCGCCTTGACCTGCTCGGGGGTCGCGTCGGTCGCGACGTCGAAATCCTTCGGCGCCAGGCCCACCAGCAGGTCGCGGACGGCGCCGCCCACCAGGTAGGCCTCGTGGCCCGCCTCGTGCAGCCGGTAGAGCACGCGCAGCGCGTTCGGGCTGATCTGCTTGCGGGAGATCGAATGCTGGTCTCGCGGGATCGTGCGGAGTGCAGCGACCGGGAGGGTCGGGTCGGGGGCGTGCATCAAGTGAAAATTTTTCCTGTCAGGCACCTGCTCCGGCGCCGATATCATTGCTATACTAGCAAGCTGCACGCACCTGACGATGCCTGCAGCCGGTCGTCCAACCGGCGCCGCCCAGCGGCAACCCCCTGCTCCCTTCGTCTAGAGGCCTAGGACGTGGCCCTCTCAAGGCTAAAACACGGGTTCGAATCCCGTAGGGAGCGCCAATCATGAAAAAAGGCCCGTGCCGCCAGGCATGGGCCTTTTTTCATGATGCGACCGGAGGGATGAGAACCCCAGGGTTCGACAGCGGCGCCTGGAGCGCCGCTGCACAGCCGCAGGCTGCCCGCAGGGCGCGGCACACGGATGTGC
>JAFAFY010000048.1 GCA_023423235.1 Pseudomonadota bacterium | reverse complement strand
TCGCGGCGGACGAAACCCAGGTCCAACGACCAGTCCGACAGCCCGGCTTCGAGCAACTGCTGGGTGCCGTACAGGCTGAAGCCGACGACGCGCTGGCGGCCGTTGATGTCGGTGATCACCATCTGCGCCTGGCCGGCGCCGCTGAGCACCGGCGCGCTGTCGATGACGAACTGGCCGGGCAGCACCTGCTCGCTCGACTGGCGCAGGCCGTTGATGTACAGGTCCACGGTGGAGGGCAGCGCGGCCTCGCCGGCGAACGAGGCCAGCGGCGTGGTCACGCGGTAGGGCTGCAGTGAAAAATCGCGCGCCAGGCGGACACCGCCCATGCGGGTGGGGCGCGACCAGCCCACGGCGCCGCTGATGCTGTCGCCGACGGTCAGGCTGACCATCGAGTCCGGGAAATCCAGTTGCCAGCGGCTGTCCAGGCGCACGCTGTCGTGCTGCCGGCCAATGCCCCGGGTGTCCTGCACCCTGTGGTTGAAGCTGTTCGATAGCACGCCGCCATGCAGGCCGAACATCCGCAGCTCCAGCCAGGTGCCCAGGCTGCTGGTGTTGCGGTCGTGCTGCCCGAACAGGTCGTAGTTGAGCACCATGCCGCGCAGGTCGGTCGAGGGGTCGATGCGTGGGGGCGGGGGGAGTGCGTAACCCAACTGCGCGCGCTGCCGCAGCAGCATCGCCGGGGGTGCATCCACATAGAGGCGTTGCAGCGCCGCGTCGTAGCGGACGCGCACGTCCGGCAGCGTGTCGAGCGCGACGGGTGTGGCCTCCCCGGCGATAGTGGGCGGTATCTGCAATCCGATCGCGTGCAGGTCCGGTGCGCTGGCATGCAGCCGCCCCTCGCGCGATTCGATCGCGATGATCCGTCCGGTCGGGACCTGGTTGAGCACCACATCGAGATACAGCATCTGCGATGGGGCGCCAGCCTCCGATGCCTTCGGCGGCGTTGCCGTCAGCGTGTCCGGCGGCGGCGCGCTGGCCTGGGCGTTCGCGGCCGGGGCTGCGAGGGCTGCGGCCAGCAGCAGCGGCAACTCAAGGACGCGCAGGCGCGAGTTGCAGTGGCTGCGGGTCCTGGTCGTCATTGAATCTCACGAGAAGTTGCCCGCTGCCGGCCTGGGTGGCCGTCAACGGTACCGGCCATTGCATCCGCTTGCCCGCCAGCACATAGCCGAGCAGGCCGGGCGCGAGCGGCGTGGCAGTGTCGTTGGCGTCGACATGCGTCAACTGGCTGAGCCGCACCCGGCGCTGCCCGGGGTTTTCCACCGACAGCCAGGTCTCGCCGTCCATCCGCTGCAGCCGTGCCACCACTGCAGGCGTCGGCGGGGCCGGCGTGTCCGCGTCGCGCGGCGGCGAAAGCGGCAGTGGCGACACGAACACCGGGACCGAATACTGCAACAGGAAATTCAGGCCGCGGTCGTCGGCAGTCGCCGAGCCGGGGAGTTCGTCGATGATCAGACGGTAGGCCAGCTCCTCGCCGGGCGCGGCGACACGTGGCCGCACGATGCGCACCAGTTGCCGGGCGCCGGGCGCGATCTGCAGGATCGGCGGGCTGGCGACGAGTTCGGCGGTCGCGGCGAGGGTTTCCTCGCCATCGGCCTGGTGCCACGTCATGACCCGCACCTGGGCCTGGATCGGCGTGTCGCCGCTGTTCGACAGCCACAGCGCCTCGGCCTGCTGGTCAGGCGCGAATTCCAGCAGGATCGGCGAGACCTGCAGGCTGGCCGCGAGCGCGGTACCCGCGGAGAGCCAGCCACAGGCCAGCAGCATCACCCACGCCAGCATCGGCCGGGCGTGGGCGCGCTGGGGACGGGCACGCATGGGGAACGAAATCGTCATGGCCGCACGATACCCGCTACGCGGTCGTCGATCAGTAGACGACCGTCGCAGTCACGGTATCCACGTAGTCGCCAGCCGGCACGTTGATCGAGGTCACCTTGCCGGTGACGGTATGGGCCTGCGCGGCACCGGTGCCGGTGTCGCCGACGCGGTTGCCGGCAGTGTTGCCCCAGAAGGTCGTGCCGGCATCCTGGTACAGGTCGTAGGCAACGAAGCTGGATGCCCCGGCCATGCGGCGCTGGCCCGCAATCGGGGCCGCTGCGTCACCAGTCGAGTGGATGCCGCCATTGAGGCCGATCTGGTAGGGCGTGCCCGCCGAGCAGTTCACGGTGATGGTACCGGTCTGGGTCAGGTTCACGGCGGCGGTCGCACGGGTGTGCTGGCCGAAGTCGATGTCGGTCGGCTTGGTCGTGGTGATGTCGCAGGATTCCACGATCTTGATCTTGACCTGGAAGTTGGCCGTGGTTTCAGCGGCGTGCACGTTGCCCGCGGCAGCGGTGATCAGGGCGACGGCGAGCAGGGCGGGCTTGAAGAGGTTCATTGCAGTGTTCTCGAAGGGGAAGGCAACGGCGACGCTGCGCCGGTTGGGGGGAGGTAACGCAACAGGCGTGCCAGACACGCGGCATCGTTTCCGGCGATTCAGAAAACGTGGCGATTCAGGGGGAACGCCGTCACACCACGATGTATTGGGACGCGCGTCGCGCACTCAAGTGGAACGGAGCTTCCTGTTGTTTTGGGTTTACGTCACATTTTCACGCAACCCCGCACGGCAGGGTTGCGTACTGACGCGGCGCGTCACCTGGAGCTGGGCTTCGGT
>JAFAFY010000006.1 GCA_023423235.1 Pseudomonadota bacterium | reverse complement strand
ATCAGGCGCTTGAGCTCCACGCCCGACAGCAGCCGGATCGTCGGGTCGTACTCGGCGGACTGCGCGACGATCCAGTGCGCCGAGCGCTCGCCCGTGGTCAGGAACACCCACACGTCGCCGTCCGCGCGCCGTGCGAGCCAGGTCGAGGACGGTGTGGAATAGAAATGTCCCAGGCCGGCGCGATACTTGGTCCGCAGGGCGTCGTTGAGCCCGTGCGCAGCCGCATCGTGCACCGGAATGCGCTCGACCTCGGCCACGGCCACGGCACCGATCCGTTCCAGCGCGTTGCGCAGGTAGGTCTCGATCTCCATCTGCGAGAACGTGTGCCCCTCGTCGGCGAAGATCGCCGACTGGTGGACCCGGCCTTCGATCCATTCGAAGCGGTCGCCGATCCACATCGGCGCGCTGTCCAGTTCGGCCGTGTGTTCCTGCGCGGCGCGATAGCCGTCCGGCAGCGCGATGTACGGGAACGGGCCGAGCGTGACCGTCGATACCGGGTACCGGGATGCGTCGAAGCCGGTCTCGGCCTCCGGTTCGGGCGCCGGTGCGGCCGGCGCCGACTCGGGCGCGGCCTCGACGGTCGGTTCCTCGGGCTGGCCGCCACATCCGCCCAGTGCGAACGTGAGGCCGAGCAACAGGGGCAGGAGGGAACGGCCCGGATGGCGCATCGGAACAGGTACTCCGGTGGTTTGGGGGAAGGGGGTGTGGCCGGGGTCAGGGGCCGCGCAGCGCGGGCGGCGGCTCCAGCACGGCGTCGGCGACCGGTTCGACACGCAGCGAGACCGCGCGCATGCGGCGCACCATCCGGTTGCGGGTCCTCGCCTCGTAGCCGATGATGATACCGCTGGCCGGATCGATCCACATGACGCCGGCATGGCTGCCGCCCGGACCGCGACGGTCTGCGCCGGCGTAGCGCCAGCCATCGGCCTGGATGCCCGCGATGGACTTGGGCGGCTCGCGGTGGCAGGTCACGCGCATGCGCGTACACGGTGCCGCGGGATCGACGGCCAACTGCTGCACGGCATCCGCCTGGACGGGCAGGCCGTCGCGCCCGGCGGCATCGAAGGCCCAGCCCTCGCCCGTCGTGCGGTCGACCAGCAACCGGACCTCGGCGCCATCCGGCCGCGGCAGGTCGAACCGCACGCGCCCCTCGCCGGCATGCGTGGTCATCGCGTACGTGGTGCCGTCCCGGCCAGTGCCCGGATCCAGGCCGGTCACCATGCTGTGGAGCGTGAATTGCGGCGGCACCGGCGCGGATGCGTCCGTTGCCGCGGCAGTCGCCGCGAGCGTCGCCAGGACGGCGACGGCGCGACGTGCGGCCGGAAGGAGGGAGTACGACGGCATGGAGGTGTCAGGGGCCCGCCGCCAGGCGGTCCCGCTGGTACACGGGACTCTGGAGCCGTACCACCGCATGCGACTGCAAGGGGATGCGGTAATGGCGGCCTGCGCCGAGGAGGGGATGCTTCATGTCGACCCGGGCGTCGTCGAAGAACCCCTCGGGACGCACGTAGCGCGAATCTCCGCGCAGCACGAGGTCGACGAACGGCACGATCAGCGGGAAGTCGTAGTCGACCTTGATCTTGAGCACGTTGGCGTCCTGCACGCTCGTGCCGGTGCCGCGCTCCTCGCGCGGACGGTACGACAGGTTGTCGTTGGGCAGTGCGCGGCGGCCGTCGTACTGGTGTTCGTTGAACTGGTCCCACGCCGCGCGCGTCGGGCTGATCACCTCGATGTTCGCGTTGAGGATGATGTCCGTGCGTGCACGGCCGAATGCCATCGCCACGCCGCCCGCGCCGGAGTCGGTGGCGTAGAGCGGCGCCAGCCCGTAGGCGAGGCCGCTGCGCATTTCGTCCATGTCGACCTGGCTCACCGCTCCCCGGCGTGCCGCTTCCAGCGCCGCGTAGTCGAGGATCGTCTTGGCGCGATAGATCAGCACCAGCTGGAACAGCAAGAGCACCAGGAACAGGAACAGCGGGATCACGATCAGGAACTCGGGAAGCGACTGGCCCTGCTGCCGCCGGAACAACCGTGGGTCCTTCATCGGGCGTCCTCCGTCGATGGGGGTGGCGGCGGCACGCGCGGCTGGAGCGCGTCGCTCAGCGCGCGCCACATCCGCCTGCTCTCCGCGCCGACCGGTTCCTGCGCCGTCGTACGCGACGCGCTGCGCGCGAACGCGTCCTGGGCCTGTCGTGACAGCACGACGCCGAGGTTGTACCACGCCTGCGCATTCGCCGGTTCGCGCGCGACGGACTGCTCGTAGGCGCGCGCCGCCTCGGCCGGCCGTTCCGCGCGCGTGTAGGCGTTGCCGAGCTTCAGCCACACCTCCGCGTTGTCGGGGATGCCGCGCACGACGTCCTCGTAGCCACGGGCAGCGTCCGCCGACCGCCCTTCGGCGTAGGCAACATCGGCTGCCCGCAGCGCGTCGGCCAGCGCGTTTCCGCGTAGCGGCGCCTGCTCCGGCGCACTGGCGCACGCGACCATGCACAGCATCGTGGCCCCCAGCACCAGCGCGCGCGCGCCGCCGTGCATCAGGCGGCCGCCGACGCGTCGATCCGCCAGTCGAGCCGGTCGCCCGGCACGATGGCGAGCCGGGCGATGCCGCCCGCATACAGCTCCAGCGTCGCGCGCGCTCCGCGTGCCGCGCTGCCGCGCCACGGCCCCACCCGCTCGCGGCACCCCACCACCGTGCCGCCGCGGTCGAGGAAGACGACGTCGAGGGGATACCGCATGCCGACGGTGTGCACGCTGTTGCACGGCACGATCAACAGGGCTTCGCTCGCGTCTCCCGCCAGCGGACTGCGGAACAGCAGGCCCCGCAGCCGCTGCCACCAGCGCTCGGCGCGCCACACCCGCGGGATCAGGGACTCGCCGTCGCGATAGATCGCCCCCCGCCTCATATCGTGCCCACCATCCCGTCCTCGACGAGCTTGAGATAGATGAAGTAGCCGAGCACCAGGAAGATCAGCGGGAAGAAACAGAACACCAACGGCGCCATCATCTTGACCGGCGCCTCCAGTGCGAGCTTCTCGGCGCGGAGGAAGCGTTCCTCGCGGCGCTGCGCCGATTGCGCGCGCAGCGTCTCGCCCAGGCTGGCGCCGACGCGGTCGGCCTGGATCAGGGCGCTGGTGAAGCTGGAGATCTGCGGGCTGTCCATGCGGTCGGACATGCGCTTGAGCGCCTCGGCCCGTGGCAGGCCCGCGCGCAGATCGCGCAGCATTCGCGAGAACTCCTGCGACAGCGGACCGGGCGGGCCCTTGAGCACGGCCTGCTCGATCGCGCCGGTGATGTTGAGCCCGGCCTCCACCGACATTGTGATGAAGTCCAGATAGATCGGCAGGTCCTTGATGACGCGTCTGTGGCGCGTCTTGCGCCGCTCGCTGAGCCAGAGCGAGGGATACAGCCAGCCGAGCACCAGGCCGCACATCACGGCCAGCACGACCAGTCCGAACCGGGGCCCCACTAGCATCAGGCAGAACAGCACCAGCGTCGCGGCGACCGCGCCGGACGCCACGACGCGCAGGCCCGCGAGTTCTTCGGGCGTGACCAGGTAGTCCTGCCCGGCGGACTGCAGCGCGCGGTGCGACTTCTCCAGGTCCTCCGAGCGCAGCCGCGGCCCGATGAGATGGGTGGCCACCTGGACCAGGGGCCACAGGACCCGCAACCCCGCCGGCAGCGGATCCTGGTAGTCGCGTTCCTCGACCGGCACCGAATCGAGCATGCCGCGGATGGACACCGCGGCCATCACGACGGCACTGGTGATTGCGATGATGAGAACGATGTAGATCATATGTCGATCGTCATGATCTTGAGACAGAGCTTGTAACCGATGTACTCCAGGACCACGCACACGGCGATGACCGCGTAGCCGATCCAGGTGTTGAACATCGGGGCCATCGTCGTGGGATACATCCATGCCAGGTATGCCACCAGCCCGACCGGCAGCAGCGCCATCACGATGCCCTGCAGCTTGCCCTGCGACGTCAGTGCCTTGACCTTGCCTTCCATGATCAGCCGGCGGCGCAGCGTATCGGCGAGCGTGCGCAGGCTCTCGGCGAGGTTGCCGCCGACCTCTCGCGAGATCGACACGGCCGACACGAACAGCTGCATGTCGAGGATCGGCACGCGTTGGCCCAGGTGCTCGAGCGCCTCTTCCTGGCGCACGCCCAGATGCTGCTCGCGCAGGACCAGCGCGAGCTCCTGCGCCAGCGGCGGGTAGCCGTCGCGCACCACGCTCTCCAGCGCCGGCGTGAACGCCAAGCCTGCCTTCATGCTGCCCGAGAGCATCATCAGCGTGTCGGGCAGCTGCTCCTGGATCTTGTTGATCCGCCGCTGCCGCAGCCAGACGTAGAGCTTGCGCGGCAATAGCGCGGCGAACACGCCGAGTATCACGGTGACCAGCAGGCTGCCGGTGAGGATCCAGGCCAGCAGAGGCAGCACGACCAGCAGCAGCATGTTGGTCGCGAACAGCTTGGTGGGATCGACGAACAGGAACATGTCCGAGAGATTGACCCGGGCCTGCTCCATGAAGCTTTCGCGGTACCGTGCCATGAACGCGCTGCCGGCCGAGACGGCGTAGACGCCGGCCAGCATCATCGCCCCGCCGGCGGTGAGCGCGATCACCCAGATCTCGGTCATGTCAGAACACCTCCTCGGGCTTCTTGAAGATCGACAGGTCGATCGCGACACCGCGGTTGGCCAGTTCTTCCATGAACTCGGGGATCGCGCCGGTCGGCGAGAAGCGTCCTTCGACCTTGCCGTTGGCCCCGGAGTAGGTCGTCGCACGGAAGGTGAAGATGTCCTGCAGCTGGATGGTGCCGCTTTCCACGCCGGTGACCTCGGTGATATGGCTGACCTTGCGGCTGCCGCACGGGAACCGGCGCTGGTGGACGATGAGATCGACGGCCGACGCGATCTGTTCGCGCACCACGACCATCGGGAAATCCATGCCGGCCATCAACACCATCACCTCGATGCGCGAGACGGCGTCGCGCGGCGAATTCGCATGCGCGGTGGTGAGCGAGCCGTCGTGGCCGGTATTCATCGCCTGCAGCATGTCGAGCGCCTCGCCGCCGCGGCATTCGCCGACGACCACCCGGTCGGGGCGCATGCGCAGCGCGTTCTTGACCAGATCGCGGATCGTGATCTGTCCTTTGCCCTCGAGATTGGGGGGGCGGGATTCCAGCGAGACCAGGTTCGGCTGCACAAGCCGGAGCTCGGCCGCGTCCTCGATCGTCACGATGCGTTCGTTGTCGGGGATGAAGTTCGACAGGATGTTGAGCAGCGTCGTCTTGCCCGAACCGGTGCCCCCTGACACCACGATGTTCTTCTTCTCGCGGACCGCGGTTTCCAGGAACGTCAGCATGCGCGCGTCGAGGGAACCGAAGTCGATCAGGTCCGTGCCCATCAGCTTGCGCTTGGCGAACTTACGGATGCTGATGCTCGGACCCCGCAGCGCGACGGGCGGGATGATCGCGTTGACGCGCGACCCGTCCTTGAGCCGCGCGTCGACCATCGGCGAGCTCTCGTCGATGCGCCGCCCGATCGGGGCGACGATGCGCTCGATCGCGGAGATCACCGCACGGTCGTTGGTGAAGGTCACCCGCGACTTCTCGATGCGGCCGGCACGCTCGATGAAGATCTGGTCGGCGGCATTGACCATGATCTCGGTCACCGAGTCATCGGCGATCAGGCTCTCCAGCGGACCGAGGCCGATCGCCTCGTCGAGCACCTGCTTGGCCAGCTCGCGCCGGTCGATGTGGCGCGGCAGGTCGCGGTATTCGCGCTCGAGCACGTCGTCGATCAGTTCGGACGTCCGCGCGCGCAGTTCGGCATCGCTGAGCTTGTGGATATCGACGCGGCGCAGGTCCATCAGCTTGACGAGCGCACCATGGACGCGCTCGCGCCATTCGCCCATCTCCGCTGCCGAGCGGTCCGCCGCGACGTCCGCCGCGCTCGGCTCGGGCGCTTCGCGCGGCGGGGCCGGCGCAGGCACCGCCGCAGGGGGAGGCGCCGGGGCATCGGCCGGCGACGCGGCACCGCTCGACGCGGCGCCGCTCTCGGAGAGAATCTTCAGCCGGTAGTCGCCGATCTCCAGCACGTCGGTCCGCGCGATCGGGCCGCTGAGGCCCTTGACCGCCTTCCCGTTGAGCCGGATCGGCGCCCGCCCGCCCAGCGGCTCGAGCCAGATGCCGTCGTCGCGATGACGGATCATCGCGTGGTTGCCGGCGATGCTCCAGCCCTGCAGCACGACCAGATTGTTCTCGGCCCGCCCGATGCCGCATTCGTTGTTGAGGCATTGGACGCGGCGCGGATCGCCGCGGCCGGTTTCGATAAGGACGCTGAACATGCTCAGTCGAAGATGTCGGTGCCGATCGTGTTGCGGAAGTCACGCAGCATACGGTCGCTGCGCTCGATGTTGTCCAGGTTGGCCGGCGAGCCCGCGGTCACCACGCGCGGCGTGACGAACACCACGAGGTCGGTGCGCCCGGCGCGGAACTGGTCCGAACGGAACAGGCGGCCGAGCAGCGGGAGCTTGCTCAGGCCGGGGATGCCCTGGAGGGACTTGGAACCGGTGATGTCCACCAGGCCGGAGATCACGATCGTGTCGCCGGCCTGCACGTTGATCTCGGTCTCCGTCTCACGCGTCAGGAAGCCCGGCACGCCCTGGACCGACACCGTGGGATCGATCTTGCTGACCTCGGTGCGGATGTTGGCCATGACCTGGTTGTTCTCGTTGACCAGTGGCGTGATCTCGAGCTGGATGCCGTAGTCCTCGAACTGGATGGTCGTCTGGCCGAACCCGCTGGAGATCGGGATCGGCAGGCGGCCGCCGACGAGGAAGTTCGCGGTGCCGCCGCTGCGCGCGCTGAGCTGCGGCGCGGCCAGTTCCCACGCCTGGCCGGAACTGGCGAGGATGTCGATCTGCGAGGTGATGCTGGTGGCGATGCCGAAGTAGCCGGCAGCCGGATTGACCCTCGCCGGCAGGTCGAGGCCCGCGAACGGGCTGCCCTCGGGCAGGATGCGGTAGATCGGATTGGTCGCGATGTCCTTCAGGTAGCCGCCCGACGGACCGGCGATCACCGGGTCCCAGCGGACGCCGAGATCGCGCAGGGCGTTCTTGTTGAACTCCATGATGCGCACGTCCATCAGGACCATCGGCTTCATGTCGACGGGATCGGCGCTGGTCAGGTCGACGACGTTCGGATAAACCTGCTTGATGACGTTGATGCGCTCGGCCTCGAGCGCGCTCAGTTCGCCGGTGAGGACGATGTTGCCGCCGACTTCGTTGACGCGGACCTTGGCGTCCGCACCGAGCATTTCGCGGATCGCGTCCGCAGTGTCCGGACGATAGGTGCCGGCGACCACGACGTCGATGGTGCGCTGGCTGCCGTCCTCGTACCACAGGTGCATCGTGGTCATGCCGGAGGTCGCGCCGGCGATCATCACCACCTGGCGCCGCTCGATGGTCGTCACTTCGATCAGCGCGCCGTTGCCGACCGCCACGCGCGCGAGCGGCCGGTCCGACCGGAATACCTGCACCTGGCCGCCGTACATCTGGATCTTCGACGGAATCGTCGCGTGCTGCGCGGCCGCCATGCCGACCGGCGCCAGCACCGCGATCAGCGCCGCGAGCAGGAGAGAGAGGACGTGGATGAAACGGATGCGAGTCGTTGCGTTGCTCATTAGTTGCCACCACCGATGATGTATTCGACGTCGTCGACCGTGCTGCCGTACCGCTCGAATTCCGACAGCAGTCCCCGCTCCGTCAGGCCGGACAGCCCGAACGGCGTCCGGTCCTCGATGTTGCGGAGGACGACGCGCATGTCGCCGGTCCGTTGCGCGATGGTGAGCTGCTCGGCCTGCCTGGGATCGAGCTCGAGCGTGACGCTGGAAAAGCCGGGACGGTCGTCGCCGGTCACTTCGACGGCCTGTTCGCCGGTGGCCAGGACCAGGATGTTCTCCAGCAGCGGCACCACGCGCGGACCGGCCGATTCGGTCGAACTGCGGATGCCGCTGCCTTCCTTCTTGTCCTCGTAGGTCATCAGGATGTCGATGCGGTCGCCGGGGACGACCATGCCGGAGATCGAATTGTTCTCGTTGACCGAGAACGTGTAGGCGACGCGCCCGGGTGCCACGATCCGCGAGAACTGCTCCTGCGGCGCGATCAGCGCACCCGCGCTGATCGGCGTGCCGCGCTTGATCCCGCTGCGCGCGATGCGCCCGATATAGGCCTCGTGGCTGCCTGGCAGGAGGGCATCGGCGGGAACGAAATCCACCGGCACGCTGCGCGACACCATGTCCTGCCCGGTCAACACGTCGCCGGGCGCGATGTCCCGGCGCGGGACGACCACTTCGGTATGCGGCATGGTGTCCGGCGTCGCCGCCAGGCGGGCCTCCTCGGCGCGCTTCTGGACGTAGCTCACGCTCATCAGCGCCGCGAGCAAGCCGAGCACGATGGCGCCCACCAGCAGCAGGACATTACGGTTCACTTTCTTGAAAGCCACGAGTGGAACTCCCCTTGCGTCATGACAATGCCGGTGTGCGCCTCCACGGGGCGCTACCGGTCTGCGTTCGTTCTGTTACAGCGTGGATGGCGTCGGATAGGTCAGGCCGAGCGCGAACGTGAACGCTCGGTACACCTGCTTGATCGCGTTCATCAGCTCGACGACTATGTTCGGCTCGGCGACGAGGACGATGACGACCAGCGATGTGACGAGCAGGTACTCGATCGCTGCGCTGCCCGCCTGCCCGCGACGGCTCCCCCGGTTCCCCCTGATCCTCATGCGCTTCATTCGATGTTGACCACGATCTGCGTCCTGGCATCGGCGCGGCGGGTCATCGCCATCGAGATGCGGTCCCCGTTCGCCTTTTCGAAGCGGGCGAAGCAGGCGTTGGCGTGCGCGCTGCAGTCGTCGACCCCGGACAGCCTCCAGCCGCGCATGCGCAGCCGGTGCACGTAGAACTGGCGATTCACGTAGGGGGACAGGCCGTTCTCCATGCCCAGCGTCCGGGCCTGTCCCGGGACGTCGAAGTACCGGATGTCGTTGAACACCGACGTATCCGCCGGCTTGTCGAAATCGGCGCCCGGCTCGAACGTGCGCTCGCGCCCGCTCTCCGCTTCCAGCTTCATGACGCCGATCGTGCCCTCGACCAGCCCGCGACGATCGTCGAGTTCGACGGTCACGAAGTACCCGTCCTCCGCGCGGCCGATGATCGTCTTGCCCGCGAGTTCGTTCTCCACCAGTTGCTCGCCCCATTTCCCGCGGTAGAACCCCTTCACCTGATCGAGATCGCGCAGCGTCGTGAACCGGCTGGCACGCATCTCGATGCCGTTGTGGCTCATGTGACGGCTCACGAGCTCGCCCTGGCTGTCCTCGGGCAAGGGCACCTCGGGCCATGCGGCCGCGGGAACGCACACCATCATCAGCACGGGCATCAGGCTGCGGGCAGTCCGTCGCTCAGTCATTGGCCACGTATTCTTCGAGCTTGTTGTCCGGCACGATGTCCAGCGTGTCCTCGAGCATGTCGAACTTCAGGTCCGCCGGTGCGCCGAGAATCGGGATGAAACCGAGCGGCTTGACCGCGGCGATCGCGTCGTCGAGCACGCCGGTGTAGTTGCCCGCCGTCAGGCGCCGCACGTGCTGGTAGGTGCTGCGATCATGCGAGATGTCGGCGGACGGGCTTCCCCGCACACCGCTTCCCCGGGCGTTCCACGCATCGGCGAGAAGGCTGTGTCCGCTCGTGAAGCGCAGGTCCAGCCCCGACAGTTCGGGCAGATAGTCGATGGCCCTGCCGTCCGCGTGCCTCAGGTCGCGCACCGAGACATTCACCGTCGCGGTGACGAGGTCTTCGGTGCTCGGAAACAACACGTCGGAGAAGGCATCGGGCGCATTTCCCAACAGTCCCATCAGCAGACCCGGTGGCGACTCGATCGCGTACGCGTCCATCTGGATGTCCTGACGCTCGACGAGCGGGACGTCGGTGAAGCTGTTGAGCAGGGGGTTGCCCAGGCGTTCCCCGTTCGCCGTCGGCGTGGTCAGCAGGCGGGCATCGGCGTTGTTGAAGTGCCAGTCGATGACCCGGCTTCGCTGTGCTGTCGGCGTCAGTTCCGCCTGCAGCGCGTAATCTCGCGTCACCGTGGCTTCCCACGCGGCGGTACGCGCGGCCTGTTGGGCGGTCTGCTTGACGTGGATGAACTTGGCGAGCGTGGGGATCAGCAGGAACAACGGCACCAGCACCACCGCGAGGATCGCGGTTTCGGTGAGCGCCTGTCCGGACTGGCGCGTCGGGACACCCCAGCGCCGCCGTTTCATGGGCCACTTCATGGGCCACTCCCGCCGGTACGCGTGCCCAGCGTCGGTGCATGGGGGCGCATCGTCGCGAACGGCGCGTCGTCGTCCAGCACCAGGGCCGACAGCGTCACGCGCTGGCCGTTTCCGTCGTCGCCCGGGCTCTGGTCGACGACCAGCCCGACGAGCATGTTGGCCTCGCTGCCCATCGCGTTGCTCACGGCGCTGCCCTGGGTGTCGAAGCCATAGGCGCCGCCACCCGACCAGATGCAGTACCGCCCGCCGGCGCCCGCCGACTGCGCGTATTCGATGCAAGGGACCCCGTTCACGCTGCGCTCGCGGGCGCTCGGATTCGTCGCGGGGAGGGCGCTAACCGCCGTTCGCTTCCACTCGTACTCCGGGCGTGGAGGCGCCTTGCTTTCGACGCCCGTGGCGAGATCCCAGGTCACCGTTTCCTCGGCGTCCCTGTAGAGGTGCATGCCCTTGGTCGCCGGCTCGAAGTCGCAGTGGCGACCTTCCTCCACCGGCCCGGCGATGTAGGTGTAGATCTCGTTGCGGATCGCGACACGGTCGTGCGCCGACCACACCTGCAGGCGCGAAGTCCCCAGTTTCTCCACGTACTCGTCCGGCAGTTGGGTTCCCATGCCCAGCTCCCGGCAGGCGCGTCCGACCTCGTCGTACATGCTCCGGTACGTGCGCTCGCCGCCGGCAAGATATTCCACCTGCAGATCGGCATAGACCGATCCCACGGGTTCCGTGCCACTGGATGGCACATCCGGGTCGGCAGCATCCCGAGACGCGCCCGAGCACGCGATCGTCGTGGACAGCATCAGCACGACACCCGCGCTGGCGCGGGCCGTATGCATCCGGCTCTTCAAGGCGCCCCTCCGCCCATCATGCCGCCGATGCCGGCGACCGCGTAGTCCGCAGCAGGTGTCTCGACCAGCTTCGCCTGCCAGAACGGACTGAACAGGCTGCCCGCCTCGAGCTGCGCGTCGGTCTGCGGCTGCTGGTTCCACTGGCGGGGAATCCGGCGCGTGAAGACACCGAAGCGCGGCGGGCGGTTGAAGTAGGTCTGCGCCGTCGCGATGGCGGTGGTTCCGCCGCGCGGTGTTTCGCCCTTCAGTTCGAGGGCGCCCGACACGGGCCCGCCGATCCCGGCGATGTACTCGCTCGTCCGGGCGTGTTCGGCATCGCTGACCACGTAGACGGTGAATTTCGGTCCGGCGTCATCGCCCTCGGGACGACGCGCCCGATCGTTCTTGACGTCGTTGTATGCATGCAGGCCGGTGTAGCCATCGAAGTACGCGTCGCGCTTCTGTTTCGGCGACGAACTCGCGCCCGCCGTGATGGCCAGCGGCCCGTTGACCGACGGGTAACTGCCGACCATCGAGGCCGCGTTGCCCGAAGCTCCGCCGTAGGGTTCGTAGCGGACATCGTGATGGGGGTGCGACACCCAGCCCTCGCTTCCGTTCGGGCCGCTCCGGATCCGGTCGAAGGCCGGCAGCGACCCTGTCGCACGTTCGATGGCCTGAGCGCCGCCCCAGCCTGCAGGGCCGCTCAGCCAGTCCACCGGACCGACCTGGATCTGCACGATGTCCATGCCGGCCCAGCGCTTGTAATCGACGAGATCGGTCCCGCCCCAACTTCCCGCCTCGAGAATCTGCGGAATGCCGCCGCTGTCGCCCCGCTCGGCACTGAACTGGTCGCGCGACGCCATGACCACGTTCCGGAACCGGTCCATGCCTTCGCGGTTGCGTGACTGGCTGCCGTCCGGGTCGTAGCTTTCCAGCAAGCTGCTGTCGACGGACGAACTCGCCAGCGCGAGGTGGCGGCCCAGCATCGCCAGTCCCTCGACAGGGATGGACGCCGTCGGGTCGTTCTTCTCCACGACCTTGCGCGCCACCTGCAGCCCTTCGGCGGTCGAGCCGATGTTGACTGCGAAACGGGCCGCGGCCGCATAGGCCTGGTTGATCCGACTGAGTCCGGCGATCGCGGGCCCGAGCAGGGGATGGGCGCCGGTGCGCACGACGGCCACGGCCTTCTCCGCGACCTTGAGCCCGGTTTCCACCGCTTTCGCGATGGGAATGAGGGTCGCGCCGATCACGGTCGACGCCAGCACCACCTGGATCGCCTGCATCGTCCTGATGAGCGCCAGCGTGTGCGTGTGGATCATGTTCAGCCACGACCACATGCTGACGAACTGCGCGATCGCCACTTCGTTGGCGATGCGCGCACGGTTCATGTAGGCGGCGAAGTTCATCATCTTCGCCTGCTGGACCGCGACGCTGTATGCGGC
>JAFAFY010000433.1 GCA_023423235.1 Pseudomonadota bacterium | reverse complement strand
TCCGCCTGGTAGGGCGTGTAGGCCGTGTACCAGGCCGGGTTCTCCAGGATGTTGCGCAGGATGACGTTGGGCGTGTAGGTGCCGTAATAGCCCTGGCCGATGAAGCTGCGCAGCACCCGGTTCTTCTGCGCGATGGCGCGGATTTTCGCCAGCGCCTCGACCTCGGTGACCGGCGCGGGCAGTGCCAGCGCATCGCCCGAGGCGATACCGCCAGGCACGATGGCGGCGGTCATCGCATCCAGGCTGTCGTAGCCGACCACGCGCAGCATGTCGGCGATCTCGGCATCGTTCGGGCCGATGTGGCGGTCGACGAAGGCCGAGGCGTGTTCGAGCGCGGACAGCGCGGGCGCGACGGAAGCGGGCGTGGTCTTGGACATGGCGGAGATCCGGAAGAAGAGTGGGGACGCGGAAACCGGGGCCGGCAACGGGTCGCCACGCCATCCCCGCATTGGCGGGGATCCAGCGACTGCGCGCCTGTGGGGCGGGAGTCGCCGGGTTTCCGCCTGTGCGGGAACGACGGAACGGCCTGTGCCTTCCGGGTGGAGCGGCCAGCATCCGCCGTCGTGTTTCGGCGGGCCGGAAGCCGCGGCTGCGCATCGAGGCGGCCGCCTGGCTCCGGTGACGCCGGACCACGCCGGAAGACCGCGTGGCCTTCCTCGCGCCCCTCTGTCCTTTTGCCTGAGAGTTTGGAAGCGGCGGCGCAGGCGCGTCGCCGGACTTCGTGCCCCTTCGGCGCCGGTGCGCCAATGCCCCGGCGGCCGGTCTCTCCAGAGTGTGGGTCCCGCAGCGGTGTTGGGCCTGAGCGATTCCGGGCGGTTGCGCCTACGGCAGCGGGTTGCCCCGCTTCTCCCACTGCGAACCGCGCCAGTATAGCGGGGCTGGGCCGTGGCGTCGGATGGGCGCAGATGAACGGCGGCAGGCCAGCGGGGCCGCGGAACGCTGTGGATCCCCGGGATCGGCTGACGTGCAAGGAGGGCGCGCCTATCATAGGCGCCCGCGGCCCGCCGGGCCGCACGCGCGGCCCTTCCGCCGCTCCGGCAGCCCGCCCGGCTGCGGCACTTTCGAGACCCCTCGCCATGATCCAGACCCCGCTGGCACCGGCGCGGTCGGCGACCGCCGTCGCCGCCGCGCAAGCCGAGCGCAAGCGCAGCGGCCATGTGCCTGCCGTCGCCGGGCACGCCGTACGGACGTGCGCCCCAGGCATGCCAAGCAGTGTGGACACCGGCCTCTCCGCCGTTGCGGCGCCGCGATGAGCGCGCCCGGCACTCCCACGCCGGGGCGGGGTGCGCGCGCGCCGCGGATGCCGGGCATGCGCACGCTGGCATTGCTGCTGGCGGGGCTGGCGATGTTCGGGCCGTTCTCGATCGACACGATCTTTCCGGCATTCCCGGCGATGGGTGCCGATCTGGGCGCCGACCGGCTCGCGATGCAGCAGACCATCGCGGTGTACCTGGTCGCCTATGCGCTGATGAGCGTGGTCCATGGGCCTCTGTCGGACGCGATCGGCCGGCGCCGGGTGATCCTGGGCGGGCTGGCGGTGTTCATCGCCGCGTCGGTGGGCTGCGCGCTGGCAGGCGATCTCGGCACGCTGCTGGTGTTCCGCGCGCTGCAGGGGCTGTCGGCGGGCGTGGGCCTGATCGTGGGACGCGCGGTGATCCGCGACGTGCTGCATGGCGACGATGCGCAGCGGCTGATGAGCCAGGTCTCGATGATCTTCGGCATCGCCCCGGCGATCGCGCCGATCATCGGCGGCTGGCTGCTGGGCTGGGGTCGCTGGCCGCTGATCTTCTGGTTCCTGGTGGCGTTCTCGGCGGTGCTGTTCGTGGTGACCTGGCTGCGCCTGCCGGAAACCCATCCGCCGGCGGCGCGCGGCACGCTGGCGCCGCGCCAACTGCTGCGCGACTACCTGGCGATCGCCTTCAATCCGCGCTTCCAGCGCATCGCCGCGGCCGGTGCGTTCAACTTCTCCGCGCTGTTCCTGTACATCGCCTCGGCGCCGGTGTTCGTGATGGACCACCTGGGGCTGGGCGAACGCCAGTTCGGCTGGTTCTTCATCCCGATGATCAGCGGCATGATGATCGGCGCCTATCTTTCGGGCCGCGCGGCCGGACGCATCACCGGTACCCGGCTGGCGAACATCGGCTTTGCCTGCAGCGGCGTGGCGATGGCGGTGAACCTGGGCTACAACCTGCTGGTCGAGGTGCCGACGGTGCCGTGGGCGGTGCTGCCGATGACCCTCAACGCGCTCGGCATCGCCCTGGTGTTTCCGATCCTGACTTTGGCGATCCTGGACATGTATCCGGGCATGCGCGGCTCGGCCTCGTCGCTGCAGGCCTTTACCGGACTGGTGCTCAACGCCGTGGTCGCCGGCCTGCTCTCGCCGCTGGTCAGCGACACGCCGCTGCACCTGGCGCTGGCCGGCGCGGTGTTCATGCTGGTGGGCTGGCTGTTCTGGCGCTGGGAACTGCGCGCCTCGCGCGCACGGCCCGCCTCGGCGCCGCCCGGCTGCGCATGATGTGGCGCCTGCGCGCGGTTCCGCGCTAACCTCCCGGCCCACTATTCAGGCAGGGAACCGCATCGATGACGGATATCGGCATTCCAGACGTCGCACTGGTCGACAACACCGAGCAGCGCACGCCGCTGGTGCTGGTGCTCGACTGTTCGGGCAGCATGGGCGGGGCGCCGATCCAGCAGCTCAGCGAAGGCCTCAAGCTGCTGGAGCGCGAGCTCAAGGACGACGTGATCGCGGCCAAGCGCGTACGCGTGCTGGTGGTCACCTACGGCGGCATGGACCACGCGGATGTTGCCGGCGACTGGTGCGACGCGATGGATTTCGCGGCGCCGGCGCTGGAGGCCACCGGCACCACGCCGATGGGCCGCGCGGTGGAACTGGCACTCGACGAGATCGAGGACGAGAAGGCGCGCTTCCGCGCCGCCGGCATCGCCTACACCCGGCCCTGGCTGTTCCTGATGAGCGACGGCGTGCCGACCGATCCGTGGGAGGCGGCCGCCCGCCGCTGCCACGACGCCGAAGTGGCGAACAAGGTCGCGGTGTTCCCGATCGCGGTCGGCCATGCCGACGACGAGGCACTGGGGCAGTTCAGCCGCAACGGCACGCGCGGGGTCAAGCGCCTGCAGGGGCTGCAGTTCCGCGAGCTGTTCCTGTGGCTGAGCGCCAGCATGCAGGTGGTCTCGCATTCCACGCCCGGCGGCCAGGCCCAGCTGCCGTCGACCGACAGCTGGTCGCTCGTCCCGGTCTGACCGTGGCCTGGCATGTGGTGGCGGCCTCGGCGACGGGGCGCGCCCATCTCGATCGCGGGCAGCCCTGCCAGGACGCGTTCGCGGCGGAGGCCGTGGACGACGCGCTGGTCGCGGTGGTGTGCGATGGTGCCGGTTCTGCCGCGTATTCCGACCGCGCCGCGCGCAGCGTGGCGGACGCCACCGTGCATGCGCTTGCGGCGCGCCTGCGCTGGGGCAAGGATCTGCTGCAGGGCGATGCCGCGGTGGCGGAAGCCGCCTTCGGCGATGCCCTGGCCAGCGTGCGCGCCGGACTGGAGGCGCAGGCCGCGGCCGCCGGCCACGACCTGCGCGACTACGCCTGCACCGTGGTCGGCGCGGTCGTGGACGCCACGGGCGGCTGGCTGTTCCACATCGGCGACGGCGTGGCCGTGGTCGAGGCGAGCGATGCGCCGGCGCTGTTGTCGCGCCCGGACAACGGCGAGTACGCCAACGAAACCTATTTCCTCTGCGGCCCGCAATGGCGCGCGCGCCTGCGCCTGACCCGGATCGCCGCCCCGTGCACGCTGCTGGCGCTGATGAGCGACGGCGCCCAGGCGTTCGCGATGGCGCGCGGCGGGGACGCGCTGTACCGGCCGTTCATCGACCCGGTGTTGCGCTATCTGCACGGCGTGGACCCCGACCAGGGCAGCCGCGCCCTGCAGGCGACGCTGGCCAACCCGCGCACCGACGCCATCACCGGCGACGACAAGACCCTGCTGCTGGCATGGCCGGGGCAGGGCTGAGGCGCCATGCGCAGCGCAGCTGACCGGCGTGCGGACGCGCCCGCGCCATCCGTGACCCGACGCGGCGCCTGACATGCCCGCGCGCACCGGCAACATCGTCCGCGACAGCCGTCAGCGCAGCCTGCGGCTGGGCAAGCTGATCAAGAGCGGCGGCGCGGGCAGCGTCTTCCTGCTCGACGGCATGCCCGACGAGGTGGTCAAGCTCTACCACCCCGGCAGCGATTTCGCCGTCTACCAGCGCAAGCTCGAGGCGATGCTGGCGCTGTGCCCGGACCTGCCCGACCGCGTCGAGAATGGCCGCCGGCACGTGCAGATCGCCTGGCCGCGCGCACTGGTCAACGATGACCGCGGGCGCTTCGCCGGCTTCCTCATGCCCACGCTGGACATCGCCGCCACCAGCGACCTGGAGCACGTGCTGCAGGAACGCCAGGCGCGCGCGGCCGGCCTGCCCACCGGGCTTGGCGCCAGGATGACCCTGGCCGCCAATCTGGCGACGATGCTGGCCGCGCTGCATCGCCGCGGCCACTACGTGGTCGATCTCAAGCCGCTGAACCTGCGCTTCTATCGCGAGTCGCTGTACATCGCGATGCTCGATTGCGACGGCTTCAGCGTGCAGGGCGAAGGCGAGCGTTTTCCCGCCGCGCAGGTCACCGCCGACTATCTGGCGCCGGAATTCCAGCAGCGCGGCGTGCGCCCGGGCGAGGAGGCGGCGCAGGACCGTTTCGCGCTGGCGGTGATCCTGTTCCAGTTGCTCAACTCCGGCCTTCATCCCTACAGCGGCCGTACCCGCAGCGAGGCGGCGCCGACCGACCTGCCCGGGCGCATCCGCGCGCAGATGTATGCCTATGGCCTGCGCGCGCACCGCAGCATCACGCCGGCACCGGTCAGCGGCCACGCGGCAATCCCCGAGTCGCTGCGGCGCATGTTCGACCGCGCGTTCTCCACGCGTCCGCAGGACCGGCCCGACGCGGCGGCCTGGGCCGCGGCCCTGGTCGGCTACGCGCGCCGCGAGGGCGGCCTGCTGGTCACCTGCACCGCGGATCGCGAACACCAGCATTTCGCCGGGCTGCCCTGCGCCGCTTGCGCACGCACCCAGGCGCTGTCCAAGGCGGGCAAGGCCGGCGCCGCGCAGACACGCAAGCGCAGGGCGAGGCGCCGGGCAGCAGGTGCCGCCACGGCGACCGCGCCGCCGCGGCAGCGGCCGCCGGTCGGCGTGCGCGCGCCGGCGCAACCGGTGGCAGCGCAAGCCCAGCCGGTCAGCGGGCCTGCCGGTCTCGGCGTGCGGGTGTTCATGGCCCTGTTGGGCCCGGTGCTGCTGGGCTGGCTGCTGGGCTGGCTGCTGGGTTGGGGGTTGCCGGCCTACCGCGCCTTCGACGAGGCCTCGCGCAGCGAGGGCTGGTGGGCACTGTGGGGCGATGCACTGGAACTGGTGTTCCAGGCCGGACTGCTGCTGGGCGGGCTGGCGCTGTTTTTCCTGCTGGTGCCCGTGCTGATCATGAGCCGACGGCCATGAAGTGGCTGGTCGGGCTGGTCATCGTGTTGCTGCTTGCCATACCGGGCATGCCGCTGCTGGGTTACGTGTCGACCGTGCCGTTCGCGGTGATCGAACATTTCGGTGCGTGGTTCGCCCCCGACCATTTCAGCGACGGCCAGCGCGCGTTCCGCACCGGCCTGGTGCTGGGTGGCGGGATCTCGGTGCTGTCGCTGCTGTGGGTGGCGATCAAGGACACCAGCACCAAGTACCTGTGGTCTTCGATCGGCGTGTTCGTGGTGCTGCTGGCGCTGGGGGCGCTGGTCGCCCCCGAGTCGCCGTCACGCAAGGCCGCGCGCGAGGCGCGCTGGGCACAGATGCCGTCCGCCGAACTGCCTCGGATCTCGTCGCAGGCGGGATTTCTGGAGGATGCGATGACCGCGGCCGACGAGATCACCACGGCCGCCGCCCGCGGCCGGCACGGCCGGGTGCAGTCCCTGCGACGGGCAATGCTGGCGGCGTCGAAGTCGTGGGCGGCGCGGCCGTCGCGGCGCAGGGACGGCACCGGCTACGTGCAGGCGCAGTCGCGCTATTACGACGCACGTCGCCAGACTGCGCAGGAGCGCGGCTTCGAGCGGGTGTTCGCCGGGCGCGATGCCCTGCGCGAGATGCTGGCGGCCGCGCCGGGTGACGCTGCCGCGTCCGAAGCGCTGATCGAGATGGAACTGATCGAGCTGCAGCTTGCGTTGATCCTGCGCCGTCGCCCCGAGCAGGCGGACGAGATGGCCGGCAAGCTCAGCGGGCGCTCGCCCGAAGCACTGCTGGAGTCGGCGCGCGAGCTGTCGCTGCAGGCGCTGGCCACGCATCCCGACAACAGCGCGCTGTGGGGCAGCTACGCCCTGACCCTGCTCGACGACGACGCCGAGCGCGCGCTGGGCGCGCTGGTGCTGTCGCTGCCGGATGCGGACGACACCTCGGCCCGGCTCGCCGCGATCCAGTTGGACCTGCGCCTGCGCATGCTTCCGGAAGCGACCCGCGAGCGCTGGCGGATCCTCAACGCGCGCGCGCAGGTGATCCGGGCGCGCGCGTCGGAGGGCGAGGTCGATGCGGACACTGCGCAGACCGCCGAGGCGGTGCTGCCCGCAGCGAAGTCGCTGGCCGATGGCGAGGGACTGCACCAGGTGCGCGATGGTCCGCTCGCCATGCCGTCGCCGCCGGACCGCCATCCGCGCACACGCGTCGAGGTGGATTTCGCGGAGGCCGGGGTCTTGGAGGCCTCGCGCCGGCTGCCGGATACCCCGCAAGCCCGTCCTGGCCATTATTCATTGACTCTGGCGCTGGACGTGGCGGCCTCGGGCGATGTCGTCGAGGTACTGGTCGAGACCTCCTCGGGCGACATGGACCTGGACAGCGCTGCGCGCGAGGCCGGCCGGTCCTGGCGTTTCGCACCTGCCGAAGCGGAGGCGCGCCGGCGCGTGGAGGTCGCCTTCACTATCGATGCGCCTCCGGCTCCCGCGGTCGCCGAAGCCCCGCCAGCGTTACCGCCGCTTGCCGGCGGCAACGCCCGGGACCTGCTGGTGCAGATGCTGCACGATGCCGCGCGCACGAACCCGCCCCGCTATCCACCCGAGGCCGCGCGCGCGGGCCTGCAGGGGACGGTGCTGCTGGATGTCGATCTGGGCGGAGACGGCCACGTGCGCCAGGTCAAGGTGGTCCAAAGCAGCGGGCACGCGTCGCTGGACGACGCGGCGGTGGCGCGGGCGCGGAGTCTGCGGGTGCATCCGGGGGCGGCGACGATGGACGTGGATGTGGTGCGCGTGCGTCTGCCCTACGCGTTCCACGCCCAGTAGCACGCTGCGCCGGGGCGGGGTGGCCGTGTGCAGGAGGCCTCCGGCGCCAGGCATGAAAGCGTCAATGGCCAAGTGCACGGCCGACATGACGAAGGCCGGCTTTCGCCGGCCTTCGTTCCACCGCCTGGCAGCCAGCCTCAGCCCTGCGTCGGCGCCGCGGGGGCGGCTGCGGGCGCCGGAATGGGCGCCGGCGACTGCGCGGCTGCGGGCGCGTTCCAGCCGCAGGTGCGGCCCTCGTTCTGCTGCACCAGCCAGTCCTGCAGCGGGGCGAAGTATTCCAGCACCGGGGCGGCGTCCATCTGCTCGCCGCCGGTCAGTTCCTTGAGCGTCTGCTGCCAGGGCTGGCTGTTGCCCTTCTCCAGCATCGCCCAGAACTTCGCGCCGGCCGCCTTGTTGCCGTAGAAGCTGCAGGCATGCAGCGGGCCGGTATGGCCGGAGGCGTCGCACAGTGCCTTGTAGAACTGGAACTGCAGGATGTGCGAGAGGAAATAGCGGGTGTAGGGCGTGTTGCCGGGGACGTGGTACTTGGCGCCGGCATCGAAGAAATCCTCGCCGCGCGGCGTGGCCGGGGCGACGCCCTGGTACTGCGCCTTCAGCGCCCACCACGCGCCGTTGTAGTTGTCCGGGGTGATCGAGCCGTCGAACACGCCCCAGCGCCACCGGTCGATCATCAGTCCGAACGGCAGGAAGGCGACCTTCGCCAGCGCCATGCGCATCTGCGAATTGACCAGCGATTCCTGGGTCTGCTGCTGCTCGCCGACCAGACCGATCGAGTGCAGGTACTGCGGCGTCATCGCCAGCACGATGGTGTCGCCGATCGCCTCGTGGAAGCCGTCGTGCGCACCGCCCTGGAACAGCGGCGGGCGCTGGTTGTAGGCCAGGTAGTAATAGACGTGGCCCAGCTCGTGGTAGATGGTGGTGAAGTCTTCCTCGTTGGGCTTGGTGCACATCTTTGTGCGCACGTCGCCGGCCATGTCCATGTCCCAGGCGCTGGCGTGGCAGACCACGTTGCGGTCGCGCGGCTTGATGAACTGGGTCTTGTCCCAGTAGCTGTCCGGCAGCGCGGGCATGCCCAGCGAGACGTAGAAATCCTGGGCGCGCTCGTTCATGCGCTTGGCATTCTCCAGCTGCGCCTCGTGCGCGACGTCGGCGCGGCGGTCGCTGTCGATCAGCGCGTTCTCGCGCACCATGCGTTCGTTGAGGCCGCTCTGGTACTGCCGTTCCAGCGCGCCGGTGATGTCGAGGTCGCCGGCGTTGGGGTAGGGCTGCAGCGTGGTCCACAGGTTGCTCCAGTCCTGTTGCCACATGTTGCCGGTCAGGTGCGCCGGCAGCAGGCCGCCGTCGACCGTGCCACGGCCCGGATACTGCGCTTCCAGCCGGGCGCGGGTATAGCAGTGCAGCTGTTCGTACAGCGGCTTGACCTGGTTCCACAGGCGGTCGGTCTCGGCGGCAAGTTCAGCCGGCGGCATGTCGTAGCCCGAGCGCCAGGCCTCGCCGGCATCGGCGAAACCGAGGTCGCCGGCGCCCTCGTTGACCAGCTCCACGAAGCGCACGTAGTCCTGGCGCATCGGTTGGGCGATGCTGTGCCAGCCCTGCCAGGCATCGAGCTGGGCATCGTAGTCGCGGCTGTTGCGCAGCACGTCCTCCAGCGCGCCGAGCTGCCGGCAGCTGCGCGCCTCGCCTTCGCCGGTGCAGTACTGGCCGGCACCGTAGGTGCCCTCCATCTTCGAGGCGATGCGGGTCAGTTCGGCCAGGTGCTCGGGATCGCGCGGCGGCGGCATCGACGCGCCCAGCTTGAGCAGGTTGATCGCGCGCGCGGTCTCGGGCGACATCTGCTGGCCCTCGAAGCGCTTGGCCTCCTCGATCCAGCGGTTGAGCTGGGCGAGGAAGCGCTCGTTGTACTTGGCGGCCAGCAGCTGGCTGTCGTCGTTGATGTAGGTCGCCGACAGCCATTGCGATGCGGTCAGTTCCGGCATCAGCGCCTTGTATTCGGCATTGACGCGGGCGATGAACTGGTCGGCGGTTTCGCCGGACTGCGCGGCGCCGGGAGACGCGGGCGCGGAGGCATAGGGCGAGGGCGAGCGGTCGCAGCCGGCGAGCGTCAGGCTCGCGGCGACCGCGAGGGCGAGCAGGGCGTGGCGAGGATTCACGGACAGCTTCCGGTCAGCAAGGGAACCGGGGAGGCTAGTGCGCCGGTTACGGGCCCGCAAGTGTCGGTGTGCTAAGGAGGAGGGCGCAATGACGCGCGTCGCCCACCGGCGGACGCGCACGCCGCTTCCCCCATTCTCCCACGAGTGTCCCACCACGAGGCCCTGCCATGTCCCTGGATTCCGTACCCGCATCGCGCCGCGCGGTATCGCGTTGTTTCCCCGCCCGTGCGGCGCTGCTGCTGGTCGCCCTGTGCGTTGCCACCCTGCCGCTCGCGGCCGGCGCGCAAGGCAAGCCAGCCCGCACCGCGACCGCGCAGGTTCCGGCCTACGCCGAACAGGCGCTGCGCAGCTTCGCTGGTGATGGACGCCAGGGCGCGCAGCTGCGCGGCCAGCTGTCCGCGGCGCTGCAGGCAAGCGGCCCCGATGCCGCGGCCGGGCTGCGCGACCTCGGCGACGGCCTGACGTTGCGCAGCGGCTGCCGCGCGCCCATCTGCGACGAGAAGGGTGCGGTGGTCTACGACACCGCCGCGCGCGCCGTGGTCGCTGCCGCCCTGGTCAGGCCCTGCGACGCCGGCGAGCGCGACTGCGCAGGCCGGTCATCGGCCACGGTGTTCGTTTCCGCGCGTCGTTCGGCGCCATTGAAGGCATTGCTTGCGATCGAGTAATGGGCCTAACAGGCCGCGCCCGGGGTCGAGCGCGCGTTGCAGACCCTGCCCTGAGCAGGCGTGACTCGCCGCGGACGTGGTCTTGCCGCCGGGCGATGCGGTGATGGTGATGGCCCGGCGGGCGTCCCAGGCGGTTTGTCCGGGGCAACGCTTGCGCAGTCCTGATTGGCACGAACATTCAGCAACACGGTATCGCCCCATCTCCCGCAT
>JAFAFY010000420.1 GCA_023423235.1 Pseudomonadota bacterium | reverse complement strand
GTAGCTGGCGTACTCGCTGTTGTCCGGCGATACCGAGCCGTAGTCGACCACCAGCCGGATCATGTCGTCGATGCGGCCGTCGAAGTACATCGCCTTGGCGCTGAAGCGGTCGTCGCCGGTGAACAGGCCGGCGCGGTGCCAGGAGAAGCCGGCCTCGACCTCGGCCGAGGTTTCCGATTTCAGGTCCGGGTTGGGCTTGTACCAGTAGTGGATGTTGAGCGGGCCGTCGGACGAGGTCTCATGTGGCGTCGGCGCGCGGAACGCCTCGGAATAGTTGGCCAGCAGGTGGAAGCCGTCGAACAGTTCCCAGCTCAGGCCCACGCGCGGCGAGAACCGGCTCTTGTCGTAGTCCTCGGCCACGCCCAGCACCTCGCGGTCGAACTGGTCGTAGCGGCCGCCCAGTTGCACCGCCAGGCGCTGGTCCAGCCACAGCGATTCGTGCTGCACGAACACGCCCAGGTCGCGGTAGCGGTTGGGCATCGACTGGAAGCTGGTGCGCACGCCATTCAGGACATAGATACCGTCCTCCTCGCGGTTCTCGAAGTCGAAGCCGACCAGCAGGCGGTGGTCGACCGCACCGGTGGCGAAGCGCATCAGGTTCTGCGCGCTCACGCCCCAGCGCTCGTCGAGGTTCTTGTAGTACAGGTCGGTGCCGCGCTCATAGCCGCGCTCGTAGAAGCCTTCGGTGCGGTAGGCCGTGGCCGTCAGGTCCAGCCAGTCGCTGCCGCCGGGGTTGGCTTGGTAGCGCAGCACGGTGTCGCGTTGCACGCGGTCGCCGATCACCGCGCCGTTCGCGGACGGATAGCTCGAGTGGTAGAGGCTGTTCCAGGCGGCCTTGGAGTCGATGCTGTAGTCGTAATGGCTCAGGGTGAGCTTGTGGCCGGGGGCGAGGGTCCAGCCGACCTTGGCGAAGACCGTGTCGATCTCGTCGTGGGTCTGGGTGATGTTCTCGCGGCTGCCGCCACCGCTGCCGGGGACACGGCCGGCGAGGGTGAGGTCGCTGCCGACCGAGTGCTTGGCGAAGGCCAGGAACTCGAACGGGCTGCCCTCGGGCGCCAGCGCGAACGCGCCAAAGCCCTGGTTGCGGTTGTTGGAATCGAAGCGCGCATTGGCGGTGATGCCGAAGTCGCGGCCGGGCAGGATGAAATCACCCGCGTCCTTCGTGGTGCTGCCGACCACGCCGCCGATCGCGCCGCCGCCGTAGGTGATGGCGGAAGAGCCGCGCACCACGTCGACCTGCTTGAGCAGGTCGCTGTCCATGCTGAAGGTCGAGGACTGGTTGGCGAAGAGGTTGGCGGAGCGGCGCACGCCGTCCTGCATCAGGATCACCCGGCTCTCCGAGCCATGGCCGAAGCCGCGGATGCTGAACTGCTGGCCGATCGCGCGGCCGCCGTCGTTGCCGGTATCGATGCCGGGCACCTTCTTCAGCGCCTGGATGATGTCGGTGGAATCGTCGAGGTCGTCGGCCAGCAGCACCGAGGCCGAGCCGGGATACTTCTGCACGTCGATGCCGAAGCGGGTGCCGAGGACGGTCACGCGTTCAAGCTCGGCGGCCACCGGTTCGATGGTGCGGCATTGCGCCGGCAGCCGGCGCTGCACGCAGGCCGAAACGGCTGGGTCGCTTGCACAGGCGGTTTCGGCGGCCTGCAACAGTGCCGCGCAGTCGGGCGCAGCGGGCTGGGCGTGGGCGGCGAGGGAAAAACTCGGGGCGAGCGCGATCGCTGCGGCCAGCGCAGAAATTTTCATCGGGGAATCTCCAGGGGTGAGTGGCAGGCCGTGCTGGCTCACGCTCGCTGGCGGCGCGCATCTTACGCATTCATGAACGCAGGATCAATGGCGCTGCCGATTGGCGCGAACATTCAGCAACACGGTAGCTCCCCCTCTCCCGCATGCGGGAGAGGGTTGGGGTGAGGGCGAAGCGCTCCCCCCCATCCGCCCTTCGGGCACCTTTCCCCGCGTGCGGGGGAAGGGAACTGGGAGATCGTGCGAATCAGAATGGCGCTTGAGCCCGGCCAGCGATCGGCGCGGACCCGCCGCAATGCGGTTGCGCACACCACGCCCGCATGTGGCAGAGGGGTGGGCCGAGCGCCAATCCGCCCGCATCCGCCTTTCTGGCATCTTCTCCCGCGCGCGGCAGGAGGGCCGGAAGGTTGCGCTGATCAGGACCTGGCTTGAACGTCGGCACCGCCGGGTCCCGGCAGCAGGCGTGCTGGACGTGCGTCCGGCGGCGGCGCGGAAGCATCGGCACCTGCGGGCGTCGAAGCTGCCCGTCGTCAGCGGTCCGTCGTCAGCGGTCCGTCGTCAGTGGTCAGTCGTCAGTGGTCCGCGCTGCCCAGCGCGCGCAGCGCGCGGTATTTCTCCAGCACGTAGCCGGCCTGTGCGCGATGGAAACGCCAGCCGGCGGCGCCATCGAGAAAGGCGCCGCGCAGCAGATACTGCTTGAGCAGATACGCGGCCGCGTGCAGCGGGCCATCGAGCGCCGATGCGCGCTTGCCGGCCTCATGCCGCTGCCGCGCCCACAGCTGCGCATAGCGCGACAGCTTGGCGACGTGCTCGGCGTGGCTGCGCGAGGTGTCGTGCTCGAAGTCGGCCGCGAGCGCGCGTACGGTCTTGCCCGCGAGGTCCGGGCGTTCGTGCACCTGCGAGGGCAGGTAGCGCCAGCCGGCGCGCACCAGTCGCTCCATCGGTTCGCCGCCGCGCAGGCGGTGGCCGAGGAACCAGTTGCGCCGCGTCAGCAGCCAGGCATCCGCGTCCTCCACCCGGCCGCTGGCGAACAGCGCGCGGATCGCCGCCTCGGTGCCGTCCGAAAGCCATTCGTCGGCATCCAGCAGCAGCAGCCACGGCTGCGTGGCCAGGGTGTTGGCGAAGGTCTTCTGCGCGGCGTAGCCCAGCCAGTCCTGGTGCACCACGCGCGCGCCATGCGCGGCGGCGACCGCGACGGTGTCGTCGTCCGAGCCGGAATCGACCACCAGCAGTTCGCTGCACAGTGCGCGCATCGAATCCAGGCAGCGGCCGATGCGGTCGGCCTCGTTGCGGGTGATGACCACGCCCGAGATCGGCAGGGGAGCGGGTGGCGGAGCGGTGGGTGTCGGCATGCCGGCGATTGTCGCCGATCGCACGCGGTGGCGCGGCGGACTGCGACGCAAGGCGCCACGGCATGCGTTGCTATGATGCCGGCGCCGCAGCACGCGGCGTCGCCGCGCCTCCCATGACCGCCCCGCCACGGCCCACCGTCAGCGTCCTCGTCTCCAGCTACAACTACGCCGCCTTCGTGGTCGAGGCGATCGACTCGGTGCTGGCGCAGACCGAGGCGCCGCTGCAGGTGATCATCGTCGACGACGGCTCGCGCGACGGCTCGCCCGAGCTGCTGCGCAGGCACTACGGCAACGATGCGCGCGTGACCCTGATCGAACAGGCCAACGGCGGCCAGCTGCAGGCCTGGATCACCGGTTTCGCCCAGGTGCGCGGCGACATCGTCGCGCTGCTCGATTCCGACGACCGCTGGAACCGCGACTACCTGCAGCGCATCGTCGATGTCTACGCCAGCCGCGCCGAAGTCGATTTCGTCTATACCAACATGCAGCTGTTCGGCGATGTCGACCGGCCCATGTTCAAGCCCGGCCCGGACCGCGACCTCGGCCTGTCGATCCTGCTGGGCGCGTATTTCCACCGCTTCCAGGGCGCGGCGACCTCGGCGGTGAGCCTGCGCCGTGGCCTGATGGCGCAGCTGCTGGCGCTGCCGCCCGAGCGCGCAGCCGACTGGCTGTCGCGACCCGACGACTGCATCGTCTACGGCGCCGACATCCTGGGTGCGCACAAGGTCTACCTGTCGGCGCCGCTGGTCGGCCACCGCGAGCATGGCGCCAACGCGCTCAAGAGCTTCGGGCCGTCGCCGCTGCGAGTCTACCGGCATGTCATCGGCAGCGAGCGGATGCTCGAGTTCTACCGCAACCAGGCCGGAATCACGCCGCGCTGGCTGCGCATGGCCAAGGCCGAGTTCCGCACCAAGCCGCGGCCCACGCTGTGGGAGCTGCGCGCCTACAGCTGGCTGCTGTTCCGGGCACCGGTGCCGCTGGCCAAGCGCATCGAGCACTGGCTGGGCATGCTGGGGCACTTCCTGCGCACGCGCCGCGCCTGAAGCTTCATTCCATCGCGCGCAGCAGCGCGTCCACGTCCAGCGCATGCCCGGCGCGGCGCGCCTTGGTGCGCAGGTACTGCTCGTTCTCGGCGGTGACATGGCCGGTCAGCGGGCGGCGCTCGACCACGTCGATGCCGGCTTCGCGCAGGCGCGCGACCTTGTCGGGGTTGTTGCTCAGCAGCGCGATGCGGCCGATGCCCAGGCCCTGCAGCATTGCCGCGGCGGTGCCGTAGCGGCGCTCGTCGGCGCCGAAGCCGAGCTGGGCGTCGGCGTCGATCGTGTCCAGGCCCTCGTGCTGGTAGCCGTAGGCGCGCATCTTGGCGGCGATGCCGGTGCCGCGGCCTTCCTGGTCGAGATACAGCAGCACGCCGCCGCCGGCCGCCTTGAGCGCCAGCAGGCCGGCGCGCAGCTGGTCGCCGCAGTCGCACTTGAGCGAGCCGAACAGGTCGCCGGTCAGGCACGAGGAATGCACCCGCACCGGCACCACGGCATCGGGATCGGGGTTGCCGACCACCACCGCCACCTGGTCGCGCTGGGCGACGCCGCCGCGGAACACCACGAACTGGCACATGCCGACTTCGCGCAGCGGCACCGGCGCGCGCGTGACCAGCTCGAAATCGTCGGCCGCGCCCTCGCTGCCGGCCTGCAGGTCGGCGACCGAGACCTGGCAGCAGCCGGCGAAGGCGCCGTCGTCGCCTGCTTCGGGCAGGTCGACCGCGATCAGGGCCGGCAGCATCAGGCCCAGTCGCGCCAGGGCGATCCCGGCAGCGTCGAGCGCGTTGGCCGGCTGCCACTGCGCCGGGGCGCCGGCATTGCGCAGGAAGCCCAGCGCCGCCAGCGCGTCGTGGTCGACACCGGCCAGCGGAATGCGCGCGCCCTGCGGCGCCTGCAGGCCCAGCACCGCGGCGCGATGCGCGGTCAACGCCAGATGCTGGCGGTTGCCGGCGGCGCGGGCGAAGCGCGCGTAGCTGCCCGCGGTGCTGCCGTCCAGGGTGATGAAGGCCAGGCGCGGACCCGACAGCGCGGTAATGACCACCGGACGTCCCTGGCGCAGCTCCGAGACTGCGCGTTCGCAGCGGATGACCGCCGGATCGCCGAACAATGCGGCATTGGCGGCGGAGGCGCTGGCCGTGGACGGGCCGGGTGGGGACGAGCGGGACATCTGCAAACTCCTGCGCCGCCGGGTCAACGGCGGATGGCCTGCGCGCCAGCGGCGCGCATCGTTGGGGGCGATAGGATGCGGGACTGCGGCCGATATGGCGTCCGCGGGCGAAAAATCCAAGCGGCCGCGGCTGCGCGCCACCCGCTACCCGCTGCCAGCACAGCGTGCTACCAGCGCAGCGGCCGCCGCGCGATCTCCCGCGCCAGCATGGCGTGGAGACGCTCGGCGGTCGCCAGCGGCAGGTAGCGCAGCCGCAACTGCGGTGCCAGCGGATTGGCGCCGGCGGTGTCCAGCCACACGGCGGCCATGCCGAAGCCGCGGTCCAGCGGCGATTGCCGCAGTTCCACGGTCTGCAGCTTGTCGACCTCGGCGAAGCGCCAGTGCCGGGTCCACCAGCCCTCGCGCACCGCGACCAGGTGCGCGTCGATGGCGTAGCCGGCGCGGCTGGCGTGGCGGCGGGCGACGAAGGCCGACCAGGGCAGCCACAGCAGCCCGAGCACGCCCCACCACTGGAAGAACCAGCCCAGCGCCGCGCACAGCAGCGCGGTCACCACGACATCGCCCAGCAACAGCCGCAGCCACGCGCGCGGATGCAGCGGTTGCCAGTCGGCCGGCGGCCAGGTCGGCAGCGCCGCCACGTCGCGCACGATCGCATCGCAGGTGTCCGGAGGCGCGATCGGCGCCAACGCATCCAGGCGGTGCCCGGCATCGCCGCCCGACTGGCCGTTGCCGCCGCGC
>JAFAFY010000410.1 GCA_023423235.1 Pseudomonadota bacterium | reverse complement strand
GCTGCGGCCTGCCGGCCACACGCGCTGGTGCGGGGTGGCCAGGTAGAACCCCAGCGCGCACAGCAGCGACAGCAGCAGCCAGGCGGCGGTCATGCGGCGGCCGCGTGCCGCAGGCGGCATGGCATCGGGCGGGTGGGCATCACAGGCGGTACTCGAACCCGATGCCCAGCACGCGCGGCGCCCCCAGCGAAATGTTGGGATCGTCCTGCCAGGCGTACTGCACGTAGCCGCGGTCGAGCAGGTTGCTGCCGAACAGCCATGCGCTCCAGTCCAGGGTCTGGTAGCCGAACCGGGCATTGAGCAGCGTGCGCGAGGGCAGCACGTTGTTGCCGGCGCCCACGTCCACGTTCACGCGGTCGCGGAACCCCAGGTTGGCGTTGGCGAACCAGCCGTCGCTCCAGCGCAGGTTGCCGCCCAGCGTGCCGGTCAGGCGCGGTGCGTAGGCGAACTCGCGGCCGGAATAGTCGGTCACGGTGGCATCGGACTGCACCTCGAACGCATCGTAGCGGGTGCGCGACCAGCCCAGCGCGGCGTACCAGTCGAAGGCGCCGCTGGCGCGGTGGCGCAGCTCGGCCTCCAGGCCGTACAGGTGCGCGCGCCCGGCGTTGACCACGTGGTAGTCGTAGCTGTTCTGGCCGAAATACGCGTAGGCCTGCTTGTCCTTCCAGTCGATGTAGTAGGCGTTGGCGTTGAGGTCCAGGCGCCCGTCCAGCCACTGCGTGCGCAGCGCCAGTTCGTGGTTGAGGATGTACTCCGGGTCGAAGGCGAACGGCTGGCTGCGCGCGACGTTGTAGCTCACCCCACCGGAGCGGTAGCCGCGCTGGACCACCAGCGCCAGCGAGTGGTCCGCATGCCAAGACCAGCGCAGCCCGGCCTTGGGCAGGAACGCCTTGAACTCGGCATCGTTCCAGGGCGTGACCGCGCCCGCCTCCGACACCATGCCCAGCACCGCCTGGTTGATGCCGGCGATCGCCATGTACACCAGACCGCCGCCCGGATCGAACATGCCCGGGTCGGGCAGCGTGCCGACGAACCGGGCGTCGGTACGGGCCTCGAATCCGTAGCGCTCGCGGTCGTAGCGGAAGCCGCCCAGTAGGGAGAAGCGGTCGTTCAGGCGGTACTCGCCATCGGCGAACAGCGCTAGGTTCTCCGACTCGCTGCGGTTGGCGCCGTCGTAGGCGACCGCGATCGACGGCATCGCAGCGGCGTACATGGCGGCGATGGCATCGGCATTGGCGGCGGGGAAACCCGCGCCCTGCAGCACGCCCGAGATCGTCGCCACCGGCGTCTCGATGTCCAGCCGGCTCAGCTGCGAGCCGTCGCGGGTGCGGCGTGCGCCGTACAGGCCCAGCAGGCCGTCGAAGCGCGCGCCGGCGTAATGCAGGCGGAACTCCTGGGAGGCGACATCGTTGGGCTCATGGGTGCTGCCGAACTGCTCGGGCATCGGCCCGTTGTCGTTGTCGTACTGGCGGCGCATCAGCGTGTCCGCCCACGAGGTCACCGAGGACAGCGACCATGCCCCGCCGAAGTCGTAGTGGACATCCAGTGTCGCCACCTTCGACTGCGCATCGGTGGTGTTGGGGTGGTCGGAGGTATTGATGCGGTTGTCGTAGAAGTCCGGCACGTCACGGCGCGAATAGCTGTAGAGGTACGGGCCGGTGCGGTCGTCGTGGAGGAAGCTCAGGCGCGCGGTTAGCCCCGGCAACGCCTGCGGCGTCCACAGCAGCTTGGCGCGCACCACCGTCGAATCGATCGCGTCCTCGCCGGTGCGGCGGGTGATGTTGTCGACGAAGCCGTCGAAGCGCCGGTCCTCCACGGCGATGCGGAATGCCAGTTCATCGGCGATCAGCGGGCCGCCGCCGGCAAAGGCGACGCGCCGGTCGGCGGGATCGGACAGCAGCACGCGCGCGCGGCCGCTCCAGTCCATGCCCGGGTCCTCGGTGCGGATCACGATCGCGCCGGCCAGCGCGTTCTGCCCCTGGATCGTCGATTGCGGGCCACGGAACACCTCGACCTGGGCCACGTCCCACAGGTCGGTCGGTGCCGATCCGGTGGCCTGCGCCGGCAGCGCCGCGCCGTCGAGATAGACGGTCGCCAGCGGGTTGGGTTCGCCGGCCTCGTTGCCGATGCCACGGATGGTGAAGTCGCGCGCGCCATAGGACGTGGCGACATTGGGCGTGCGTTCGAGGATGTCGTGCAGATCGAGCAGGTTCTCCTGCTCGATCTGCAGCGAGGTGGTCACCGCCACGCTGGTGGTGGTGTCCTGCAGGTCGCGTTCGGTCTTCTCGCCCTTGACCACGATGGTGTCGAGGGTACTTGCGGTGGGCTGGGCGCCGTCCGGGACGACGTCCTGCGCGGACGCGAACGACACAGGCAGCAGGGCCGCGCTCAGGGCGGCGGCCAGGCGGGTGGCGCGCATGCGAATCTCCAAGGATCAGGGACGATTGGCATGGCGACGGCTGTGCCGGCCGCGTGGGCGACCGCGACCGGATGATCGCGCGGCGATTCTAGCGGAAGAATCGCCATTCAGGCAGTGGCGCGCGGGCAGACCGTGCACCCTGGTTTCGCGGCGGCGTGGCGACCGCTTGCCGCCGTATCCGGGTGCTGCGCCCGGTCGCGGCGGCTGTCACGACGGACCCCGCGGTCAGGGGTCGCGGTGCACCTGGAACCCGGCGAACGACTGGCTGACCGGCATCACCTCGATGCGGTTGATGTTGATGTGCGGCGGCAGCGTGGCGAGCCACCACAGGGTGTCGGCCAGATCGCCGGCGGTGATCGGATGGGCGCCGGCATAGAGGGTGTCGGATGCACTGCGGTCGCCGCCGGTGCGCACCAGGGTGAACTCGGTTTCGGCCATGCCCGGTTCGATGCTGGTCACGCGCACGCCGGTGCCGTGAAGGTCGCTGCGCAGGCCGAGCGAGAACTGGCTGACGAAGGCCTTGGTGCCGCCGTAGACGTTGCCGCCGCGGTAGGGATAGGTGGCCGCGACCGAACTGATGTTGAGGATCGCGCCGCGGCGCGCGATCAGGCGCGGCAGCAGCGCATGGGTCAGCGTCACCAGCGCGGTGACGTTGGTGTCGATCATCTGCCGCCACTGCGCCAGGTCCGCCTGCTGCGCCGGCGCGGTGCCGAGCGCGAGGCCGGCATTGTTGACCAGCACGTCGATGTCGGCGAACGGCGCGGGGATGGCGTCGAGCGCAGCGTGCATGGCCTCGGCATCGCGGATGTCGAACGCGGCGACATGCAGGCGCTGGCTGCCGTGTGCATCGACCAGGGCCTGCAGGCGCTCGGCGCGGCGGCCGGTGGCGACGACGCGCCAGCCCCCGCGCAGGAAGCGTTCGACGGCGGCGGCGCCGAAACCCGAAGTGCCGCCGGTGATCAGAATGGTCTTGTCCATGTCGCGATTGTAGGCCGGCGCGGCGGGCCGGTTCACGCGCGCGGCGTTGGATCCCCACCGGGTTTGCTGCATCCGGCGGCGCGCTGCATGCGGGGCGTGCGCATCAATCCGATGACGCGGACGCGGGCGCCGGCTTGCGCGGGGCGGGTTTGCGCGTTGTGCCCGCATCGCCGGCCGCGCTGTCGGCAGCGGGCTTGCGGCGCCGTCCGGTCGCCGCCTTGCCGCTGGTCCGGGCACGGGTTGCACGGTGCTTCTGCAGCATGTCCTCGGCCAGCGCCACATCCTCGCTGAGGATGCCGGCGGCGCGGGCGATGGCGATGCGCGCGGCGGCGCGGTTCTCGTCGGGATTGGCCTGCAGCAACTCGCGGATCGCTTCGCGCACGGCAGCCTGGGCGTTGCGCTTGAGCTTCAGGTCGCTGCCCTGCTGGAACAGCGCCAGCAGCGCATCGACGACGGGCTTGATCAGGGCGGCTTCGATGGCCATGGCGGGTCTCCCGGGGGAGCCACCAGTGTCCACCGCCGGCATCGCGCCGGCTGCGACGGCGGTGCGACCGGGGGCACGGAATGGTGCGAACGCAACGCGAGCCCATTCACGGGCGTGCCGGGATCGGGTCCTTCTGCCTTTGCGAGAAGGCGAAGCGAAGCGCCGGAGGAGGGGGCGCTCTACTATGCCGCCCTCTCCCCACCACCTGCCTGCTTTGCAGGTGGTCCCGCTTCTCCCGCGGCGCGGGCGAGGGACAGCGGTGTCTTCCCTCCGGAGGCGGAAGACGGCCCCCTTACTGGGCCTTGATGGCCAGCGCCGGCAGGCCGCCGTTGCCGAGCTTCTGCTTGGCCTCGGCCAGTTCGGTGGCGCTGCCGTAGGGCCCCATGCGCACGCGGTAGACGGTCCGGCCGGCAGCCTCGCCGGATTCGACCCGGGCGCTGAGGCCCAGCAGGGCGATGCGTGCCTTCAGCGCTTCGGCGTCGCCCGACGCGCTGAACGAACCGGCCTGCAGGATGTAGCGGGCATCGCTGGCGGCAGGCGCGGCCGCGGCGGTCGCGGGCGTCGCCGGGCGGGCGGGCGTTGCCGCAGGCCGGGTCGCAGGCGCCTGGCTGACCGGCGTTTCGGGCAGCGGTCTCGGCACCGCCACCGGGGCGTCGCTGGCCAGGTCCGCGGCATCGGGGTTGCGCGCCTGCAGCGCGGCCTGCTGCTGCTCGGCCTGGCGCCGGCGCTCGGCTTCGGCACGCGCGCTGGCGGCCAGCTCGGCGTCGCTCAGCGCCACTTCCTGCTCGGGCAGCATGGTGTAGAAGTCGTAGTCGGGCGAGGTCTCGGCCGGCTGCGCGGGCCGCGGGCGCGGCGTCGGCGCCGCAGCCGGGGCCTGCATGTCGGATTCATCCAGCACCGCAACCGGCGGCTGCGCGTCCGGGTTGGGCTGGGGCCGGAAGAAACCGTCCTCGCTGCCCGGCTTGAACAGCCGCGGCGCGGCCAGCACCACGACCAGGGCGATGACGATGCCCAGGATCAGCCAGGCCCAGCCGGGCAGGCCGCCCGAACTGCCGCCGCTGCGCCGTGCCTGCGATTTTCCGCGTCGTGCTGCCATTTACATCGCCTCCGGGGCATTCACGCCCAGCAGTGCCAGGCCGTTCTTCAGCACCTGGCGGACCGCCAGGGCCAGGGCCAGGCGCGCGTCGCGCGCGTCGGCCGCATCCACCAGGAACTGGTGATCGTTGTAGTACGTCTGGAAGGCCTGCGCCAGTTCCAGCAGGTAGGTCGCAACCAGGTGCGGCTCGAGCTGCGCGCCGGCGGCGGCGACGATCTCCGGCCAGCGCGAGAGGTCGATCAGTACGTCACGCAGCGCACCATCGTCCAGGTCCGGCGCCTGCGCCAGGCCGTTGTCCAGGTCGAACGCGAGGCCGGCTTCGCCCAGCTTGCGCAGCAGCCCGCAGATGCGCGCATGCGAGAGCTGCACGTAGTAGACCGGGTTGTCGAGCGACTGGCTGCGCGCCAGGTCGATGTCGAACACCAGCTGCGAATCGGGCTTGCGCGCGACCAGGAACCAGCGCGTGGCGTCGCGCCCGGCCTCGTCGATGAGGTCGCGCAGGGTGAGATAGCTGCCGGCGCGCTTGGACAGTTTCACTTCCTCGCCGCCGCGCATCACCGTGACCATCTGGTGCAGCACGTATTCGGGCCAGCCCTGCGGGATGCCGGCATCGAGCGCCTGCAGACCGGCGCGCACGCGCGCCAGCGAGCCGTGGTGGTCCGCGCCGAGTTCGGTGATCGCGCGCTGGTAGCCGCGCTGCCATTTGCTCAGGTGATAGGCCACGTCCGGCACGAAGTAGGTGTAGGTGCCGTCGGACTTGCGCATCACGCGGTCCTTGTCGTCACCGAAATCGGTGGTGCGCAGCCACAGCGCGCCGCCGTCTTCATACGTGTGGCCGTGGGCGATGAGCGCGCGTACGGTCTCTTCCACCTTGCCGTCGGCATACAGCGACGATTCCAGGAAATACACGTCGAAACCGACCCCGAACGCGGCCAGGTCGCCGTTCTGCTCGCGGCGCAGGTAGGCGACCGCGAAGCGGCGGATGGCGTCGAAATCACCCGCATCGCGCGCGCCGGTGATGGTCTGGCCCTCGATCTCGACCACCGCGCCCTCCAGATAGGCGCGGGCCACGTCGCCGATGTAGTCGCCGCGGTAGCCGTCTTCCGGCCAGCCGGCATCGTCGGGGGTCAGGCCCCGGGCGCGGGCCTGCACCGAACGCGCGAGGTTCTCGATCTGCACGCCGGCGTCGTTGTAGTAGAACTCGCGCCGGACCTGCCAGCCGTTGGCGTCGAGCACGCGTGCGATGCAGTCGCCGATCACCGCCGCGCGGCCATGGCCGACATGCAGCGGGCCGGTGGGATTGGCCGAGACGTATTCCACGCCGGCAGTGCGGCCTTCGCCGCTGGCGTTGCGGCCGTAGTCGTCGCCTTCGGCATGCACGGCGGCCAGCTGGCGCTGCCAGGCGGCCGGCGTCAGCCGGAAGTTCAGGAAGCCGGGACCGGCGATCTCGACCGCGGCGATGTCGTCGCCCGCGGGCAGCGCGGCGACCAGCGCCTGCGCCAGTGCGCGCGGGTTCGACTTCGCCGGTTTGGCCAGCAGCATCGCCGCGTTGGTCGAGAAATCGCCATGGCTGCGGTCTTTCGGACGCTCGACCACGAATGCGGGCGTGGCGAAGTCGGCGGGCAGCGTGCCCTGGTCGCGGAGCGTGGCGATCGCCTGCTCGACGAGAGCGGCGATCCGGGCGCGGAGCTGGGGTTTCACGGGCGTGGGGTGTCGCGGTTCAACGGTCGGCCATTGTACGCGAGCAGGCTGCGGCAGGCCCTTGGCGGCTCCGTTCAGCCTGCCGCGTCAGGCGATGCTGGGGTTGCCGTCGATGTGCATGCCGAAGGCAGCCGAGGGTGAAACAGGCGCCGCTCTGCACCGGGGCGACGACCCGCATCCTGCCCGCTCACACCCAGCCGCGTGCCGCCAGCGACACCGCGGCCCCATCGCCGACGACGAAATGGTCGAGCAGGCGCACGTCCACCAGGGCCAGCGACTGCTTGAGCTGGCTGGTCACGGCGCGGTCGGCGGCGCTGGGTTCGCGGCTGCCGCTGGGATGGTTGTGGCCGACGATCACCGCCGCGGCGTTGTGCGCCAGCGCACGCCGCACGATCTCGCGCGGATGCACCTCGGCGCCGTCGATGGTGCCGCGGAACAGTTCCTCGAAGGCCAGCGCACGGTGGCGGCTGTCGAGGAACAACGCGGCGAAGACCTCGTGCGGAAAGCTGCGCAGGCGCTGGGAGAAGTAGCGGCCGGCCGCGGATGGATCGGACATCGCCTCGCCACGGGCAAGGTCGGCGGCCAGCACACGGTTGCCCAGTTCCAGCGCCGCGGCCAGGGTGCAGGCGCGCGCGGGGCCGAGGCCGGGCAGTTCGGCAAGCCGGGCGGGGCCGCGTTCGAGCAGCGCGCGCAGCGGCCCGTGCGCAGCCAGCAGCCGTCTCGCGGTGGTCACCGCATCCTGTCCGCGCAGGCCCGAGCCGAGGAAGATCGCCAGCAGTTCGGCGTCCGACAGCGCGCCGCTGCCGCGGCCGAGCAGCTTCTCGCGCGGGCGTTCGTCGGCGGGCCATTCGTGGATGTGCATCGGCGACCTCGATCAGGAAGCCGGCACCGGCGGACCCGCGACCGAGGGGAGGCGGTGGCGGACGCGCCGGTGCCGGCGACAGGGGCATTGCAGCGCGTGCGCAGCCGCGGCGCTGCCGGGGCGCGCCCCGGCATCGGGTAAGCTGTCGACCGGATCTGGCGTAGGAATTTTCCGAGATGGCGGCCGTGCCCACCCCGCTGCAGGGGCAGCGCATCCTGTTGTGCGTCTGCGGCGGCATTGCCGCCTACAAGGCGGCCGAGCTGGTGCGACGCCTGCGCGATGCCGGCGCCGAGGTGCAGGTTGCGATGACCGACAGTGCGCAGCGCTTCGTCGGCGCGGCGACCTTCCAGGCCGTGTCCGGCGCGGCCGTGCGCACCACGCTGTGGGACGCCGGTGCCGAGGCCGCGATGGGCCATATCGAACTCGCACGCTGGGCCGACCGCATCGTGGTCGCGCCGGCGACCGCCAACACCCTGGCCAAGCTGGCGCACGGGTTCGCCGACAACCTGGTGACCACGCTGTGCCTGGCAACGACCGCGCCACTGACCGTGTGCCCGGCGATGAACCACCGCATGTGGCTGCATCCGGCCACGCAGGCGAACCTCGCGCTGCTGCGTGAGCGCGGGGCACAGGTGATCGGTCCCGACGACGGCCCGCTGGCCGAGGGCGAATCCGGCCCCGGGCGCCTGGCCGAACCTGCGGCCATCGTCGCGGCATTGCCCGCATGAGCGCAGCGCTCACCGGTTGCCGGGTAATCGTCAGCGCCGGGCCGACCTTCGAGGATCTCGACCCGGTGCGCTTCATCGGCAACCGCAGCAGCGGCAAGATGGGCTTCGCGGTCGCCGCCGCGGCCGCGCGCGCCGGCGCCGAGGTGGTGCTGGTCGCCGGCCCGGTGCACCAGGCCACGCCGGTCGGCGTGCAGCGCATCGACGTGCGTTCGGCCGCGCAGATGCATGCCGCGGTGTTCGCCGCGTTGCCGGCCGATGTCTACATCGGTGCCGCGGCGATCGCCGATTTCACCCCGCGGCAGGTCGCCGAGCACAAGATCAAGAAGGTTCCGGGCGAGGACGGCCTGACCCTGCAACTGGTGCGCACCCGCGACCTGCTGGCCGACATCGCCGCCAGCGACCTGCGGCCGCGGCTGGTGGTCGGCTTTGCCGCCGAAACCCGCGATGTCGATGCCAACGCCACCGCCAAGCGCATCGCCAAGGGCGTCGACCTGATCGCCGCCAACCAGGTCGGCGCGCCCGGCAGCGGCTTCGAGGGCGACGACAACCTGCTGGTGGTGCACGATGCCCGGGGCAGCCGCCAGCTCGGCCCCGGCCCCAAGACCACCATCGCCACCGAACTGGTCGCGCTGATCGCCGACCGCCTGGCCAGGGAGGCCACCCAATGACCCCGACCACTCCCACTGCACACGTCCTCGACGTCCGCGTGCTCGATGCGCGTTTCGGCCAGCAATGGCCGCTGCCGGCCTACGCCACCGCCGCCAGTGCCGGCCTGGACCTGCGCGCCGCGCTCGACGAGGCGCTGACCCTGCTGCCGGGCGATACCGCGCTGGTGCCTTCGGGCCTGGCGATCCACATCGCCGATCCCGGACTCTGCGCCGTCGTGCTGCCGCGTTCGGGCCTGGGCCACAAGCACGGCATCGTGCTCGGCAACGGCACCGGCCTGATCGACGCCGACTACCAGGGGCCGCTGCTGATCAGCGTCTGGAACCGGGGCAAGGACGCGTTCACCATCGAACCGGGCGACCGGATTGCGCAGCTGGTCATGCTTCCGATCGTGCGGGCAACCCTGAATGTGGTGGATACTTTCGTCGACAGCGCCCGCGGATCGGGGGGATTCGGCCATTCGGGCGTGCGCTGACAGGGGACAATCTGATGACCGAGACTGAGACGCAGAAGTCGCGGATGCTGCTGGCGCGACTGCGCCCGGCCGCGCCCGCGTTGGCGATCGTGCTGGTGCTGCTGGCGGCATGGCTGGCCTGGAGCGGCTGGCAGCAATACCGGCACGCGGGCCAGGTGGGCCATGCCGAGCAGGCGCGAGACGCCGCGGTGGCGGCGACCGGGCAGGCATTGACGGCGGAACTGACGCGCCTGCGCGAGCGCCTGGAGGCGGCGCCGGTGCAGGCGGCGCTGGCCGAAGGCGATCTTGCCGCCGCGGCCGCGGCGATCGGCGCGGACTGGCCCGGGGTCGAAGCGGTGGAAGTGGTCCCGGCCGACCTGCGCAGCGATTACGCCGCGCTCGAGCCCGGCCGCTACGGTCGCCTGGCGGCGCTGGAGGCGGCGCTGATCGAGGACCGCCCGGTGCTGATGCTGGTCCAGCACGAGGGCGCGCAGCGGCTGGTACTGGCGGCGCCGGCGCGCGTCGGCGGTGCGGGCGAGTCCGCGCAGGCGGCCTCGGCCGAAGCCGCGGACGCCGCCGGCAGTGCCGATGCCGGCGAAGGCGAGGGCGGCAACGCTGGGACGCTTGCCGGCGTCGCCCTGGTGCGCCTGCCGCTGGCGCGCGCCACCGCCGGGCTGGAGGTCGCGAGCGTCGACGATGCCACCTACATCGCCCTGCGCCAGGCCTCGACCACGGTGCTGGCACGCGGCGACGAAGCCCTGGCCAATGTCGCCGAACGCATGGGCACGCCGATTCCGGGCACGGGGCTGCGCGTGGTCGCCGCGGTGCCGCCGGAGCTGCCGGCGCCGCTCGGGCTGGGCGTCATGCCGCTGTTGGGGGCCGCCCTGCTACTGTTGCTGCTCGCCGGTCTGGTCTGGCGCCTGCCGCAAGGGCGGCAGGGCGTGGAGATGCGGGGCGACGCCTCGCCGACCTTCGCCGAGTCCCTGCAGGCCGCGGCCGACAGCGACGAAGCCGCGGCCGCGGCCATGCCGCCGCCGCTGCCTACGACCACCGGCGCTTCCCCCCGCAAACAGGCTGTTTCCATCATGCTCGACCGCGACATCTTCCGCGCCTACGACATCCGCGGCATCGTCGGCAAAACCCTCGACGCCGGCGTCGCCGAACTGATCGGCCAGTCCGTCGGCTCGCTGATGCGCGAGCAGGACCTGACCGACATCGTCGTCGGCCGCGACGGCCGCCTGTCCGGCCCGGAGCTGGTCGCCGGCCTGATCGCCGGCCTGCGCAAGGCCGGCCGCAACGTCATCGACATCGGCATGGCGCCGACCCCGCTGGTGTACTTCGGCGCCTACCACCTGCGCACCGGCTGCTGCATCTCGGTGACCGGCAGCCACAACCCGCCCGACTACAACGGTTTCAAGATCGTGGTCGGCGGCGAGACCCTGTCCGGGGACGCGATCAGCGACCTGCACGCGCGCGTCGCCGACGACCGCCTCTACAGCGCGCCGCAGCCCGGTGGCCTGAGCGAGCGCGACATCAGTGGCGATTACGTCGAGCGCATCGCCGGCGACATCCAGATCGCGCGGCCGCTCAAGGTGGTCGTCGATGCCGGCAACGGCGTCGCCGGCGAACTGGGCCCGCGCGTGCTCGAGGCGATCGGCGCCGAGGT
>JAFAFY010000309.1 GCA_023423235.1 Pseudomonadota bacterium | reverse complement strand
CGCATCGAGCCGATCGTCGCCCGCGTCTCCGGTCCCGGCTTCGCCTGGGAGGGCGGGTTTGTCGCGCTGGGCATCGGCAATGGCCGCCAGGCCGGTGGCGGCCAGGCGCTGTGCCCGGATGCGCTGATCGACGATGGCCTGCTCGATGTCACCGTGGTGCCGGAACTGGAAGGCGAACTGGTCGCCACCCTGCGCACCGCGCTCACGGAGGGCAAGGTCGCCGCGCTCGACCAGGTGGCACTGCGCCCGCGGCTGGACGAGGTGGTGGTCGCCGGCGAGGCGCCGCTGACGCTCAATCTCGATGGCGAACCGGTCGAGGCCCGCCGCTTCGCGCTGCACTGCGTACGTGGGCGTCTGCGCATGCATCTGCCGCCGGGATGCGCGCTGCTGTCGTCAGGCGCGTCCGCGCAGCGCGCCTGATCCGGGCGCGGCGTCGCCCCTACGGTCGCGCAATCGCGGGCGAGTGGGTACAGTAGCGGCCATGCGCGCGACCGCACCCCTGCATTTCCGTTCCGCCGGCACCAGCTGGCGATGGTGGCCCCCGGCTGCACTCGCCCCCGCCTGCCCGCTTTTCAAGGAAATGCCGCGTGATTTCGCAAGTGGTTTCGCAACAGGAATTCCAGCGCTACGCCGCTGACGACCGGCCCGAAGGCCGCTGCAATCTGGTCCCCGTGGTGCGCGAGGTGCTGTCCGACCTCGACACGCCGCTGTCGGTGTACCTCAAGCTGGCCGACGGGCCGCATACCTATCTGTTCGAATCGGTCGAGGGCGGCGAGCGCTTCGGCCGGCATTCGATCATCGGCCTGCCGGCCGCGCGCGTGTATGCCTTCCATGGCCACACCCTGACCGTCAGCGAGCACGGCGAGGTGATCGAGACGCGTGAGGTCGACGACCCCTTCGCCGAGGTCGAGCGCCTGCGCAGCGCGCACGTGGTGCCGCGCATCGACGGCCTGCCGGCGTTCACCGGCGGCCTGGTCGGCTGGTTCGGCTTCGAATGCATCGAGTACATCGAGCCGCGCCTGCGGACCGGCGCGCGCAGCGACGTGCGCGACGAACTGGGCACGCCCGACATCCTGCTGATGCTCAGCACCGAGGTCGCGGTGTTCGACAACCTCAAGGGCCGCCTGTACCTGATCGTGCACGCCGACCCGCAGGCGCCGCAGGCCTGGGCGCGCGCCAACCGCCGCCTCGACGCGCTGGCCCACCGTCTGCGCAGCGGCGGCGCCGGCTATCCGGAAACCCTGCAGCCCGCGGCGCTGGACGAGGCGGACTTCGTCTCCGGCTTCACCCGCCAGGGCTTCATCGACGCGGTGCAGGCGACCAAGGCGTACATCGCCGCGGGCGATGCGTTCCAGGTGGTGCTCTCGCAGCGCATGTCGGTGCCGTTCCAGGCGCGCCCGGTCGACGTCTACCGCGCGCTGCGCGCGCTCAACCCCTCGCCGTACATGTATTTCCTCGATGTCGGCGGCACCCAGGTGGTGGGCTCGTCGCCGGAGATCCTGGTGCGGCTGCAGCGCACCGCCGATGGCGGCAGCGAAATCACCGTGCGGCCGATCGCCGGCACCCGCCCGCGCGGCGCGACCCCGGCCGAGGACCAGGCGCTGGAGGCCGAGCTGCTGGCCGACCCCAAGGAACGCGCCGAGCACCTGATGCTGATCGACCTGGGCCGCAACGACGTGGGCCACGTGGCCGAGGCGGGCACGGTCGAGGTGGGCGAGCGCTTCGTCATCGAGCGCTACAGCCATGTCATGCACATCGTCAGCGAGGTCACCGGGCGCCTGAAGCCGGGCCTGAGCTACGCCGACGTGCTGCGCGCGACCTTCCCGGCCGGCACCGTCAGCGGCGCGCCCAAGGTGCGCGCGCTGGAGATCATCCGCAGCCTGGAGCCGGTCAAGCGCAACGTGTATTCGGGCGCGGTCGGCTACATCGGCTGGCATGGCGACGCCGACACCGCGATCGCCATCCGCACCGCGGTGATCCAGGACGGCCGCCTGTACGTGCAGGCCGGCGCCGGCATCGTCTACGACTCCGATCCCGCGACCGAGTGGGACGAGACCATGAACAAGGGCCGCGCGCTGTTCCGCGCCGTGGCGCAGGCGGCGAAGGGGCTGTGATGGACGCGCGGAGTACGGGGCGGGGGACGCCATGCTGCTGATGATCGACAACTACGACAGCTTCACCTGGAACCTCGTGCAGTACCTGCAGGCGCTGGGCGCGGAGGTGCGGGTGGAGCGCAACGATGCCTTGAGCGTCGAGCAGATCCAGGCGCTGGCGCCCGAGCGCATCGTGATCTCGCCCGGGCCGTGCACGCCCAACGAGGCCGGTGTGTCGCTGGCGGTGATCGAGCGCCTGGGTGCGACCACGCCGATCCTGGGCGTGTGCCTCGGCCACCAGGGCATCGGCCAGGCCTATGGCGGCCGCGTGATCCGCGCCGGACGCATCATGCATGGCAAGACCTCGGCGATCCGGCACGAAGGCCGCGGCGTGTTCGCGGGCCTGCCCGATGGCTACGAGGCCACGCGCTACCACTCGCTTGTGGTCGAGAAGTCGTCGCTCCCGGCGTGCTTGGAAGTCACCGCGTGGACCGAGAATGCGGATGGCAGCGTCGAGGAGATCATGGGCCTGCGCCACCGCGAGCACCCGGTCGAGGGCGTGCAGTTCCATCCCGAGTCGATCCTGACCGAACACGGCCATGCGCTGCTGAAGAACTTCCTCGAACGCTAGTGCGGCGGCATTGCGAAAATCCATGTGTCCCGCGCACGCGGATTCTCCAGCAGCCGGAGGGCGGGTAAGCGATGAACTTTGGCGACAGAGCGGAACAGCAACGCCGCTGGAGGAACGGCCATCAAACCGTCGAGAAGCACTTCCCGCTTGCGCAGCAATGACGAAGGGCAGGGCGCTACGCTCTTCCCGAGTCCCGAGTCCCGAGTCCCGAGTCCCGAGTCCCGAGTCCCCAATCCCGGCCGCCCCATGCCCATCACGCCCCACGAAGCCCTGCAGCGCACGATCGAACACCGCGAGATCTTCCGCGACGAAATGGTCGCGCTGATGCGCCAGATCATGCAGGGCGAGGTCTCGCCGCTGATGACCGCGGCCATCCTGACTGGCCTGCGGGTCAAGAAGGAGACGGTCGACGAGATCGCCGGCGCCGCGCAGGTGATGCGCGAGTTCGCGCTGCCGGTGCCGCTGGCCGATGACGCGCGCGCGCACCTGGTCGACATCGTCGGCACCGGCGGCGACGGCGCGCACACCTTCAACATCTCCACCGCCAGCATGTTCGTGGTCGCCGCGGCCGGGGCGAAGGTCGCCAAGCACGGCAACCGCAGCGTGTCGTCGAAGTCGGGCAGCGCGGACGTGATCGAGGCGCTGGGCGCGCGCATCGACCTGCAGCCCGACGAGGTCGCGCGCTGCATCGACGAGGCCGGCATCGGCTTCATGTACGCGCCGGTGCACCACCCGGCGATGGCGGCGGTGGCGCCGGTGCGGCGCGAGATGGGCGTGCGCACCATCTTCAATATCCTGGGGCCGCTGACCAATCCGGCCGGCGCGCCCAACATCCTGATGGGCGTGTTCCATCCCGACCTCGTCGGCATCCAGGTGCGCGTGCTGCGCGAACTCGGTGCCCAGCGCGCGCTGGTGGTCTGGGGCCGCGACGGCATGGACGAGATCTCGCTCGGCGCCGGCACCCTGGTCGGCGAGCTGCGCGACGGCGAGGTGCGCGAGTACGAGATCCATCCCGAGGATTTCGGCATCGCCATGGCCGCCAGCCGCAACCTGCGCGTGGCCGACGCGGCCGCGTCGAAGGCGATGCTGCTCGAGGCGCTGGACGATACGCCCGGCCTGCCGCGCGACATCGTCTCGCTCAATGCCGGGGCTGCGCTGTACGTGGCGGGCGTGGCCGAATCCATCGCCGCCGGCATCGGGCAGGCGCGTGCGGCCATCGCCTCGGGCGCGGCGCGGGCGCGGCTGGATGCCTACGTCGCCCTGACCCGCTCGCTGCGCGACGGCGCCTGAGCGCCGCCGCTTCCAGGCACCAGACACCCGCCTGTCAAGCGTCTCGCAGGCGCCGGCCGCGTGCTAACTTGGCGGCCGTCACAATCACGGCCAAGGAGCCGACGAATGCCGAGCAAGACCCCCGACGGGGAAGCGCGGGGATGGATCGTCCCGATCGGTGGTGCCGAGGACAAGGAGGCCGACCCGAAGGTCCTGCGCCGCTTCGTCGAGATCTGCGGGGGCAGCGACGCGCACATCGTCGTGATCCCGACCGCCAGCCGCCTGATCGAGACCGGCACCCAGTACGCGCGCCTGTTCCCGGAGCTGGGCGCCGCCGAGGTCACGGTGCTGGACTTCGACACCCGCCGTGACTGCCATGAGCAGAACCGGCTCGACACCATCGAACGCGCCACCGGGGTGTTCTTCACCGGCGGCAACCAGCTGCGCCTGTCGACCCTGCTCGGCGGCACGCCGGTGGCCAAGCTGATCCGTGTGCTCAACGCGCGTGGGCTGCCGGTCGGCGGCACCAGCGCCGGCGCCAGCATCCTCAGCGAGCACATGATCGCCTTCGGCCAGGAGGGCTCCTCGCCGCGCGCGGGCAGCGTGCGCCTGGCGCCCGGGCTCGGCCTGACCAACCGCTTCATCATCGACCAGCATTTCCGCCAGCGCGACCGCCTGGGCCGGCTGGTCGCCGGCCTGGCCTACAACCCGTTCGCGATCGGCATCGGCCTGGACGAGGACACCGCGGCCTTCATCGGGCCCGACGACACCCTGGAGGTGGAAGGCAGCGGCTCGGTGACGATCGTCGATGCCAGCGAGCTGAGCTTCTCGTCGATGGACCGCGCCGGCGAGGACGACCCGGTGTGCCTGCTGGGCCTGCGCGTGCACATCCTGATCGCCGGCGCGACCTTCAACCTGCACACCCGGCACGCGGCGGCCGGCAGCCTGTCGATCAGCAAGACCTGATCCCCGCCTTGTACCGGTATGCGCTCCTGCTGCTGGCGGTCGGACAGGCGCCGGCGATGGCGGCCGATGCCGACACGCGGCTGCGCTATGCCTGCGACACGCAAGGCGCGCGGCTGGAGTTGATGGTCGCCGAGGCCGCTGCGGCGCCGGATGCCGCGCCCGTGCTGCGCCGGGGCGTGGAATGGATCGACGTGGCGCCGCTGCTGACCTACGAGGAGCGCGTCGATTCCCGCAGCGGCCTGCACCTGCGCGCGGACTCCGATACGGCGATGCGGCGTTGCGGCGCCTACACCGTTGCCATCCGCGCAGGGTTCTACAACCCGAATCCGCAGGGCGAGATGGGCGCCGCGCCGGACTACCCGATCGTCGACATCAGCGAGGCCGGCCGTGGGCACCTGGCCACGCTGGCGCTCGGGGTGTGCGCCGCGCACAACCCGCGTTCGGGCCATCTGGTGCCGTGTCCGTCGGGCTGGGCCACGCGGGTGCTGGTGGTGGGGCCGCCGGCGGTCCGTGGCACCATGCTGGAACTGCGCCGCAGCCACGACGAGATTCGGATTCTCCCGCCATTGCCATCCGGCGCTCCGCCCTGACCGTTGCCGCCACTCCAAAGGGAACTTCCATGCGCATCCTTGAACGCTCCGTCTACGTCGGCCCCTCGCAGTACGCGCATTTCCCGGTCATCCGGCTGGTACTGGACCTCGAAGCGCTGGAAGCCTGGCCCACCGGCCGGCTTGGCGGCGGCTTCGTCGATGCGCTGGTCGCGGCGTTGCCGGGGCTGGCCGAACACGGCTGCTCCTACCGCGAGCCGGGCGGCTTCATCCGCCGCATGCGCGAGGGCGAGGGCACCTGGCTCGGGCATGTGATGGAACATGTCGCCATCGAACTGCAGAACATCGCCGGCGAGGACGTCAGCTTCGGCCGCACGCGCGGCATCGGCGACGACCGCCCGGGCGTGTACTCGGTGGTCTACGAGTACGCGCAGCGCGAGGAGGGCATCGCCGCGGGCGAGCTGGCGATCCGCCTGCTCAGCTCGCTGCTGCCGGCCGAGATCCGCCCCGCGGGCAGCGTGCCCGAGGGCTGGGACTGGGACGAGGCGCGCGACGACTTCATCCGCTACGCGCAGAAGCGCGCGCTGGGGCCGTCCACCGCCTCGCTGGTGCGCGCGGGCGAGGAGCGCGGCATTCCCTGGCTGCGCCTGAACCAGCAGTCGCTGATCCAGTTCGGCCATGGCAAGTACCAGCAGCGCATCCAGGCCACGATCACCGGGCGCACGCCCTACATCGCGGTGGAACTGGCCAGCGACAAGGAGGAGACCAACAAGATCCTCGCCACCCTGGGCCTGCCGGTGCCGCGCCAGCAGCTCGTCAGCACCCAGGTCGATGCACTCAAGGCCGCGCGCAAGCTGGGCGGGCCGGTGGTGCTCAAGCCCTACAACGGCAACCACGGCCGCGGCATCACCATCAACATCCAGGGCGACGACGAGATCCGCGAGGCCTTCGCCGCCGCCCAGGCGCATTCGCGGTCGGTCATCGTCGAGACCTTCCAGCCCGGCGACGACCACCGCCTGCTGGTGGTCAACGGCGAGCTGATCGCCGCCACCCGGCGCACGCCGGGGCACGTGGTCGGCGATGGCGCGCATACGGTGGCCGAACTGGTCGAGATCCTCAACCAGGACCCACGCCGCGGCGTGGGCCACGAGAAGGTGCTGACCCGGATCGAGCTTGACCGCGAGGCGACATTGATGATGGAGCGCGTCGGCCACAACGCCGAGTCGGTGCCGGCCGCCGGCGAGGTGGTGTTCCTGCGCTCCACCGCCAACCTGTCCACCGGCGGCACCGCGACCGATGTCACCGACATCATCCATCCCGACAACCGCGACATGGCGGTGCGCGCGGTGCGCGCGATCGGCCTGGACGTGGGCGGCGTGGACTTCATCACCCCCAACATCGCCGAGAGCTACAAGACCATCGGCGGCGCGATCTGCGAGGTCAACGCCGCGCCCGGCTTCCGCATGCACGTCGCGCCCAGCGAGGGCACGCCGCGCGATCCGGCCGGCCCGGTGATCGACATGCTGTTCCCGCCGGGCACGCCCGCGCGCGTGCCGATCGCCGCGCTCACCGGCACCAACGGCAAGACCACCACCGCGCGCATGCTGGCGCACGTGGCCAAGATGGCCGGTTACACCCCGGGCCTGACCACCACCGACGGCGTCTACATCGACGGCCAGCGCACCGTTGAGGGCGACATGACCGGGCCGGTCTCGGCGCGCATGGTGCTCTCCGATCCGGCGATCGACCTGGCAGTGCTGGAGACCGCACGCGGCGGCCTGTTGCGCGCGGGCATGGGCGTGCCCGAGGTCGACGTCGGCGCGGTGCTCAACGTGCAGGCCGACCACCTGGGCCTGAAGGGCATCGACACCCTGGAGCAGCTGGCCGAGATCAAGCGCATCGTGGTCGAGGTGGCCAGGGACTGCGCGGTGCTCAATGCCGACGACCCCAACGTGCTGCGGATGTCGGGCTACACCGATGCCCGCACCATCTGCTACGTGACCACGAACCCCTCGCACCCGCTGGTGCGCGAGCGCATCCGCGCCGGTGGCCGCGCCTGCGCGCTGGAGAACGGCGTCAACGGCCACATGATCACGCTCTACGACAAGGGCAGCCACATCCCGCTGATGTGGACCCACCTGATCCCGGCGACGATCGAAGGCCGCGCCCTGCACAACGTGCAGAACGCGATGTTCGCCGCGGCGATGGCGTTCTCGCTGGGCATCAAGCTCGACGCGATCCGCCAGGGCCTGCGCACCTTCGACACCACGTTCTTCCAGGC
>JAFAFY010000259.1 GCA_023423235.1 Pseudomonadota bacterium | reverse complement strand
GCCGCGTTCCTGGCGCCGCTGCGGGCCGCGCTCGACGCCGGCTGAGCGGGGTCGCCCGCGTCCGTACCAGCCGCGCCACGGCGCGGCCGCAGCCCTGGATTGGCATGCCCTCAGCGGGCGGTGAGCTACACTTCCGCGATTCAGGCCCGGCTGGGCCGCAGGAGAACTGAGACGCCATGTCCTGGTTGCAGAAGATCATGCCGCCACGCATCCGCACCGACTCGGCCGCGGTGCGCAAGCGCAGCGTCCCCGAGGGGCTGTGGGAGAAATGCGAGCGCTGCAGCGCCGTGCTCTACGGCCCCGAGCTGGAGGAGAACCTCGAGGTCTGCCCCAAGTGCGGCTTCCACCGCGCGATCCGCGCCCGCGCGCGGCTGAAGGCCTTCCTCGATCCCGGCTCCACCGTCGAGATCGCCGCCGGCCTGGGGCCGACCGACGTGCTGAAGTTCAAGGACCAGAAGAAGTATTCCGACCGGATCAAGGCCGCGCAGCGCGCCACCGGCGAGCGCGACACCCTGATCGCGATGGAGGGCACGCTGATGCAGCGCCCGATCGTCGCCAGCGCGATGGACTTCGCCTTCATGGGCGGCTCGATGGGCTCGGTCGGCGGCGAGAAGTTCGCACTGGCCGCCGAGCGCGCGCTGGACCTGGGCGTGCCGTTCGTCAGCTTTGCCGCCAGCGGCGGCATGCGCATGCAGGAGAGCATGTTCTCGCTGCTGCAGATGGCCAAGACCTCGGCCGCGCTCGGGCGCCTGCGCGATGCCGGGCTGCCGTACATCTCGGTGCTGACCAACCCGACCTTCGGCGGCGCCTCGGCCTCGTTCGCGATGCTGGGCGACGTGAACATCGCCGAGCCCGAGGCGCTGATCGGTTTCGCCGGCCCGCGCGTGATCGAGCAGACCGTGCGCGAGACCCTGCCCGAAGGCTTCCAGCGCTCGGAGTTCCTGCTCGAGCATGGCGCCATCGACCAGGTGGTCGACCGCCGCGAGCTGCGCGACCGCATTGCCGGCCTGGTGGCGCTGCTGCTGCGCCAGCCGCAGCCCGGTGCCGCCGCGGCCGCCTGATTCCGGAGTTTCGATGAACAGAAAGTATTTCGGAACCGACGGCATCCGCGGCCGGGTGGGCGAGGGCGCAATCTCCGCCGATTTCGTGCTGCGCCTGGGCAATGCCTACGGCCACGCCCTGCGCTCGCGCGCCGGCGACTGGCGCAAACCGCAGGTGGTCATCGGCAAGGACACGCGCATCTCCAACTACATGTTCGAGGCGGCGCTGGAGGCCGGGCTGGTCGCGGCCGGTGTGGACGTGCAGCTGATGGGCCCGATGCCCACGCCCGCCGTCGCCCACCTGACCCGTTCGCTCGGCGCCGACGGCGGCATCGTCATCTCCGCCTCGCACAACCCGCACTACGACAACGGCATCAAGTTCTTCTCCGCGCATGGCGAGAAACTCGACGACGCCACCGAGCTGGCGATCGAGGCCACGCTGGACTCGCCGTTCCGCACCGTCGAATCCGAGCGCCTGGGCAAGGCCGTGCGCACGCGCGACGCGGTCGGCCGCTACGTCGAGGCCTGCAAGGCGTCGGTGCCGCGCGATTTCGACCTGGGCGGCATGCGCATCGTGGTCGACTGCGCCAATGGCGCCACCTACCAGGTCGGCCCGATCGTGCTGCGCGAACTCGGTGCCCAGGTCGATGTGATCGGCGCCGAGCCCAACGGCCTGAACATCAACGACGGCGTCGGCTCGACCCACCCCGAGGCACTCGCCGCGCGCGTCGCCCAGACCGGCGCCAACCTCGGCATCGCCTTCGACGGCGACGGTGACCGTGTGCTGCTGGTCGATGCCAACGGCACCGTGCGCGACGGCGACGACCTGCTCTACGTGCTGGCCACCGACTGGCAGCACAGCGGTCGCCTGCGCGGCCCGGTGGTCGGCACGCTGATGAGCAACTACGGCCTGGAACGCGCCTTCGGCGAGGCCGGCATCGGCTTCCTGCGCGCCCGGGTCGGCGACCGTTATGTGCACCAGATGCTGCTCGAGCAGGACGGCATCCTCGGCGGCGAGACCTCCGGTCACCTGCTGTGCCTGGACCGCGCGACCACGGGCGACGGCATCATCAGCGCGCTGCAGGTGCTCGAAGTGCTGCGCCGCCGTGGGCTCAGCCTGCAGGACGCGTTGCATGGCCTGTCGAAGGTGCCGCAGCGCACCGTCAACGTGCGTTTCGAGGGCGCAGCCAGGCCCAGCGAGGCGCCTTCGGTGCAGGCCGCGCTGGCCGATGCGCAGTCGGCCGTGCAGGGGCGCGGACGTGCGTTCCTGCGGCCCTCTGGCACCGAGCCAGTGGTCCGGGTGACCGTCGAGGCCGACGATGCCACGCTGATGCAAGCCACTCTCGATACGCTGGCCGACGCCGTGCGCGCGGCGGCCGCCTGATCTCCAAGGACATCACCATGACCGCACGCATCCCGACCCTCGACATCCGCCGTTTCACCCATCCTTCCAGCGCCGCCGACCGCGAGGCCTTCGTCGCCGAGCTGGGCAATGCCTACCGCGAATGGGGCTTTGCCGGTATCAACGGTCATGGCATCCCGCAGGCGCAGATCGACGCCGCCTACGACGTGTTCAAGGCGTTCTTCGCCCTGCCCGAGGCGACCAAGAAGCGCTACCACGTCCCCGACAGCGGCGGCGCGCGCGGCTACACCGCGTTCGGCGTCGAGACCGCGAAGGACTCCAAGCACTTCGACCTCAAAGAGTTCTGGCACGTCGGCCGCGAGATTCCCGGGGATTCCAAATATCGCGAGGTGATGCCGCCCAACCTGTGGCCCGACGAGGTGCCGGGCTTCCGCGAGCACGGCTACGGTCTGTACCAGACCCTCGACGCGCTGGGCGCGCAGGTGCTTGCCGCGCTGGCGCTGCACATCGGCCTGCCGGAAGATTACTTCGCCGACAAGACCGACAGCGGCAACTCGATCCTGCGGCCGATCCACTACCCGCCGATCACCGCCGACGACATCCCCAACGTGCGCGCCGGCGCGCACGAGGACATCAACCTGATCACCCTACTGGTCGGCGCCAGCGCCGCCGGCCTGGAAGTGCGTTCGCACGAAGGCGAGTGGGTGCCGTTCACCGCCGATGCCGACACCATCGTCGTCAACATCGGCGACATGCTGCAGCGCCTGACCAACCACGTGTATCCCTCGACCACCCACCGCGTGGTCAACCCACCGGGCGAGCAGGCGCGCAAGCCGCGCTATTCGGTGCCGTTCTTCCTGCACCCGAACCCGGACTTCCTGATCGACGTGCTGCCCTCGACGATCACCGCCGACAATCCCAGCCGCTACCCAGAAGCGATCACCGCGCAGGGCTACCTGGACGAGCGCCTGCGCGAGATCAAGCTGAAGTGACGTGATTCGTAATTGGTGATTGGTGATTGGAAACAGCGCCCTTCAGAGGCGCTGTTTTCGTTCCGGCCAAGCAAGCCGCTCTTTCGAATCACTAATCACGAATCACCAATCCCGGCTCCTAGAACCCGTACACCACGTTGACCGTCGTCAGCGTGTCGGTGCGCTTGCGGTCCTCGGTGACCTCGGTGTTGTGGCGGACCTCGAAACCGGCCTTCAGCGCCAGTGCGTCGGTCATCTTCACTTCCACGCCGAAATCGTTGCGCACGAAGGTGTTGTCGGCGCCGGCCTCGACCAGCAGCACGTCGTACAGGCGCGTGGTCGCGGTGAGCTGGTGGCTGAAATCCATGAAACCGCGGGCGATCGCCTCGTTGTTGTGCACGCGCACGTCCTGCTCCTTGGCCCAACGGTAGCCGGGGCCGATCTCGAACACGAGTTTGGTTTCCTCGCGCATGATCGCCTCGAAGCCGTAGCCGCCGGCCAGGGTGGTCTGGTACTCGTTGGTGCTGAACTGGTCGCGCTCGTTGCGGCCGGAGCCGAACACGTAGCTGCGCGCGCCCAGGCGGTAGCCGCTGGAGCCGAACACCTCGTAGCGACGCGCGGTCTTGATGTCGTCGCTCTTGCCGTACAGGAACGCCAGGTTGAGCGCGTGCTTCCAGGTTTCGTCCTCGCGCGCGACCGCCAGCTTGCCGACCAGGGTCTCGCTGTCGGTATTTCCCTTGGAAATCGCCAGGCCGAGTTCGCCGCTGCCGCTCCAGCCTTCTTCGGCGGCGCAGGCGAGGGCGGGGGACAGCGCGGCGGCGGCCAGCGCGAGGGAAAGCAGGTGACGCATGATGGAGCTCCAGCAGTGGGGAAAAGGGTCGGGGTGCGTCGTGCGGGCGCGCCATGCCGCGGCGGTGCGGCCGCGGCATCGTCGGCCAGCTGCGTGGCCGGTGGCAGGCGAGTGCGTGCGCGGATCGATCGCGCCCGATGCGGAGCCCCGAAAAAAGAAACCGGCCGAAGCCGGGATACGTATTCTGTGACGGATGCCGCAGTGCAGCAACCCTTGGCTGCGAGGTTTCCGGCAGTCTCCGGCCGGCAGCCGATGAGCGGGTGCTCAGTCCAGCGGCCGGATCCGGCGCGAGTTCTTCGCCATCCGCCGCAGCAGGAAGGCATCGGGCAGGTGCCGGGTGACCGCGTGCAGCAGGCGGTAGCGCCAGCCGGGCACCACGGTCACGCGGTTGCCGCGCGCCAGCGCTTCCAGCCCGCATTCGGCAACTGCGTCGGCGTCGAGCCACATCCACGAAGGCAGCTTCGACATCGACGCGCGGGTGCCGGTGACGTCGTGGAATTCCGACCAGGTAAAGCCCGGGCATAGCGCGACCACGCGCACGCCGGCATCGGCGTTCTCCAGCGACAACGCCTCGCTGAACTTGACCAGGTAGCTCTTGACCGGCGCGTACAAGGTCTGGCCATCGGCGGAGGGCATCAGCGCCGCGAGCGAGGCGACGTTGAGGATGGCGCCGTTGCCCGACGCCCGGATCGCAGGCAGCAGGCGCCAGGTCAACTCGCTGACCGCGGTCACCATCACCTGCAGGAAACGCGCGTGCGCCGGCCAGTCGCTGGCCAGGTAGCGCCCCGGCAGGCCGTAGCCGGCGTTGTTGACCAGCATCCGCAGCGGCAGGTCGCGGCGTTCGATCTCCGCCTGCAGCGCCGCCGGTGCGCCTGGGTCGGCCAGGTCGAGGGCGATCACGACCACCTCGACCTGGCCGCGCAGCGTGTCGGCCAGCGCTTCCAGGCGCTCGAGCCGGCGCGCGGTCAGGATCAGCGGAATGCCGCGCCGCGCCAGTGCCCGCGCGATCGCCGCGCCGATGCCGCTCGACGCCCCGGTGACCAGCGCCCACCCCGGCCGTGCCTGCCCTGACATCACCTGCACCTGGATCGCCTGCTCCGGCATCGCCTGCTCGAACATCACGCCTCCCGTCGCCCGCGGTCGCGGGCACCGCGGCAGCCTAGCCCATCGTCCGGGCAATCGCCCGCGCGCTGCGCGCTACCCCGCGCCTGCCGCAGGCCCTAGAATCGGCGGCCTCCCGTCATTCGAAGGACCGCCATGCGCCCACGCATCGTCGCCGGCAACTGGAAGCTGCACGGCAGCCGCACGTTCGCCACCGAGCTCGTTTCCCGCATCGCCGAAGGCCTGGTGGACGGTGTCGAAGTGGTGATCCTGCCGCCGCTGCCGTACCTGGGCGACCTGGTCGAGGACTTCGAGGACAGCCCGGTCGAGTTCGGCGCCCAGGACGTCAGCAGCAACCAGGAGGGTGCCTACACCGGCGAGGTCGCGGCGCGGATGCTGGTCGATGTCGGCGCGCGCTTCGGGCTGGTCGGCCATTCCGAGCGCCGCCAGTACCACAACGAGAGCAGCGAACATGTCGCCCGCAAGTTCCTGGCCGCGGTCAACGCCGGCCTGCGGCCGATCCTGTGCGTGGGCGAAACCCTGCAGCAGCGCGAGGCGGGGCTGACCGAGGACACCATCGCCTCGCAGCTGCGCCCGGTGCTGGATCTGGTGACCGCGGCCGCGTTCGCCGGCGCCGCGGTGGCCTACGAGCCGGTCTGGGCCATCGGCACCGGCCGCACCGCGACGCCGGAACAGGCCCAGGCGGTGCACGCCTTCATCCGTAGCGAAGTGGCGGCGCGGGATGCTAATATCGCCGATTCGCTGCCGATCCTGTACGGCGGCAGCGTCAAGCCCGACAATGCGGCCGCGCTGTTCGCGCAGCCGGATATCGACGGCGGACTGATCGGCGGCGCGTCGCTGGTGGCCGGCGACTTCCTCGCCATCGTCAGGGCCGCGGTGCGCTGACCGCAGTCGCGGCCCGTCCCGGCATCCCAACCGAAACCAGAACCCGTTCCCGAGCGCCAAGCCAATGCTGCTGATCCTCAACATCCTGTTCGTCATCATCGCCATCGCGATGATCGCGCTGATCCTGATGCAGCGTGGCGCCGGTGCCCAGGCCGGCTCCGGTTTCGGCGGCGGCGCCTCGGCAACGGTGTTCGGCGCGCGGGGGTCCTCGAACTTCCTCAGCAAGGCCACCAAGTGGCTGGCGATCTCCTTCTTCGTCATCACGCTGTTCATGGCCTGGTACGCCATGCACCGCGCCAACCCCAATGCCATGGACATGGACCTGGGCGTGATGTCGTCGCAGTCGCAGGTGCCGGCGGTGCCGGTCACCCCCGAGGCGCAGAACGCCGTGCCTGCAGCCCCCGAGGCCGTGCAGCCGCCTGCCGCCAATTCGGTGCCCGAGGCGCCGGCGGCCGACAACGCGCCTGCCAGCGTGCCCGAAGCGCCTCCGGCGGAGTGATTGGCGGATTGATAGGCCGGTCGATCCGGCTATAATGCGCGGCCCCGCAAGGCCGGTCGGTCCGCGCGGAGACGAGTTTCGGGTACGGGTTGCCGACGTACCAAAAGATTGCCCAGGTGGCGGAATTGGTAGACGCACTACCTTGAGGTGGTAGCGGCTTAGGTCGTGGGGGTTCGAGTCCCCCCTTGGGCACCATCTGCAACATCGCACCGGCTGGTGCGCGCTGGAACCGGAACCCCGCGAAAGCGGGGTTTTCGCGTTGTGGCGGGGCGGGCGCGACGGCGTATCCGCGGATGCGGATCGTTCGCGTGCGCATCGCCGGCCTGTCGCACACGCATGCGCTGCGCGCCGGGCGGCGGCGACGCGCCGATGGCATCGATCGGCACGGCGAAATCGTTTACTGATCAGTTCTGTAACCGGTACAATTGCGCGGATTCCAACAGCCCCGGCGTTGTCTGCCGGCTGCCTGGACTCGTATTGCGGGACGTTCGCGTTCCGAGTGCGGCGTCATCGACGTCGAGCCAAGGCCGCATTGTGCGGCGAGTAGCCGAGAGAACATCCGAGTGCTGGCCGAATATCTGCCGACCCTGCTGTTCCTGATCGTTGCCACGGGGATCGGCATCGCCTTGCTGATCATTGGCAACCTGCTCGGGCCCAAGCGCCCGTCGCTGGAAAAGCTGTCGCCCTACGAGTGCGGATTCGAGGCATTCGGCGACGCGCGCATGCAGTTCGACGTGCGCTACTACCTGATCGCGATCCAGTTCATCGTCTTCGACCTGGAAATCATCTTCATCGTGCCCTGGGCCACCGTGTTCCGCGAGCTGGGCATGCTCGGCCTGATCGAGATGGGCATCTTCGCCGGCATGCTGCTGCTCGGCTTCATCTACGTGTGGAAGAAGGGAGCGCTGGAATGGGAGTGAACCAGACCGTCGCGCGCCTGATGAACAACCCGCTGCCGGAAGGCCGGGTCGA
>JAFAFY010000043.1 GCA_023423235.1 Pseudomonadota bacterium | reverse complement strand
GCGCCACTGGCGCCGATCACCAGCCGGTCCGGCGCACCGATCGCGAACACCGCGCACAGGTTGGCGAACGCGCCGCCCAGCAGGAACAGCGCCAGCAGCCGCCAGGCGCCCATCAACCGTTCCGCCGGCAGCCCGAAGATCAGCAGGAACACCAGGTTGCCCAGCAGGTGCGACCAGTCGGCATGCAGGAACAGCGCGGTGACCAGCCGCAGCCAGGGGCGGAAGTCCAGCCAGTTGGCCAGCACGCCGTGGCTGCCCACCGGCTCGCCGTACAGCGCGCCCCAGTCCAGCAGCAGGGTCAGCTGTTCGCTGTCAGGCCGCGTGCTCGCCCACAGGTACGCCAGCCACAGCAATGCGAACAGCATCGGCGTGGCCCAGCGCACAGGCACGCGCGCGCGGCGGTTGGGGATGGAGATGAACATCGGCGGGCGCCATTGTCGAAGGAGATTGCGGCGGCGGCAAAGCGCGCTGCGACGGCGATTTCATGCCGCAATGCACAACTGCTACCGCACGCAACGGTACGGTATAGTGCCGCCCGCTGCGCGCGTTCGGGAGGGGAAATCCGACAGGCGACAAGTGAGCGAGGGGGGCCTCTTCCTTGTCCAGCGAAGCGAAAAACCGAACGACACCCTGTCTTGGAGAGAACGCGACACATGGCTATCAACCCCCGCATCATGCACAGCACCGTCCTGGCCGCCGGCATCGCCGCCGCGCTGGCCTTTGCCGGCCAGGCCCAGGCCGCCGGTTTCCAGCTCAAGGAAAACAGCGTCAAGTCGATGGGCGCCGCGTTCGCCGGCACCGCCGCGAAGAAGGGCGACACCTCGGTGGTCACCAACAACCCCGCGGTCATGACCCAGTTCGACGGCACCGCCGTGCAGCTGGACCTGACCGTCATCGACCTCAACTACGAATTCCAGGGCAGCGGCACCGATCCGCTGGGCCGCCCCCTGACCGGCAGCAACGGCGGCAACGCCGGCGACGTGACCCCGGTGCCGGCGTTCTCGCTGGTGCACAAGTTCGACAACGGCACCGCCGTTGGCGCGATGGTCAGTGCGCCGTTCGGCCTGAAGACCGAATACGACGCCGGCTGGGTCGGCCGCTACGCCGCGCAGACCTCCGAAGTGGAAATCATCGACCTGACCCTGTCGGGCGCGGTCGATGTGACCGACCGGTTCTCGGTGGGCCTGGGCATCATCGCCTCGCGCGCCGATGTCACCCTGACCAAGGGCGTGGATTTCGGTGCACTGATGGCGCAGTCCGGCATCCCGGGCTACCTGCCGCAGAGCGCTGACGGCCTGGCCCATGTGCAGGGCGACGACAACGGCTTCGGCTACCTGCTCGGCGCCAACCTGCGCCCGACCGACAACCTGTCGATCGGTGTGAGCTACCGCTCCGAGATCGACTACGAGCTGACCGGCAACGTCGACTGGACCGTGCCCAGCGGCCCGGCGGCCGTGCTTGGCGTCGCGCGTCCGGGCTGGTTCCAGGACGGCGGCGTCTATGCCGACCTGACCACCCCGTCGATCCTCAACGTCGGCGTGGCCTGGCAGGTCACCGACGCGCTGCAGCTCTCGGCCACCTATGCCGAGACCAACTGGTCGTCGCTGCGCGAAGTCCGCATCCAGTTCGACGGCCCGGACCCGGATTCGGTCGAGCCCTTCGAGTGGAAGGACACCTACTTCGCCGCCGTCGGCGCCGAGTTCAAGCTCAACGACAGCTGGGCGCTGCGCGGCGGCGTCGCCTATGACGAAACCCCGACCAGCCTGCTGCACCGCACCCCGCGCCTGCCCGACGCCAACCGTATCTTCTATTCGGTTGGCGCCACCTGGAAGCTCAGCGACGCGTTCGACGTGAACTTCGCCTACACCCGCATCGAGCCGCGCGATCCCAAGATCGACACCGTGGCCAGCGGCAGCGAGATCGTCGGTCCGTTCGACGGCGATGCCAACCTGTTCGGCGTGTCGGCGCAGTACCGCTTCTGATCGCAACGGGACTGGCCGGTTCCGCGCCGGCCAGGCCTGGACGCAACGCGAAAAGCCCCGCTCCGGCGGGGCTTTTCGTTTTGTGGGATGCGGTGCCCGCGGGCGTCGCCGGTTGGAGACGCGTATCGCGCGAAGTGCACGTCAATCGAGGCGGGCGCGCTGCCAGCGCCGCTGCATTGCGGGGGACGTCGCTCGCGCGCAGGCGAAGGCCCAGTACCTTGGGTTTCCTCCGCACATGGCGCACCGCACGCACCGCCGGCATGCGCCTCAAGCGCCGGCAACCCGACCCAGCAGCCACGCCCACGCCGGCAGCGTCAGTACCGACAGCAGGATGCCGTAGCCGATCAACGCCGCCGCCAGCCGCGGCGCCAGGCCGTGCGCGATCGCCAGCGCCGCGGCGGTGATCATCCCCGGCATCGCAGATTCCAGGACGCCTACCCGCAGCATCGTGCCCTGCATGCCCAGCAGCAGCGACAGCGGCAGCGCCAGCGCCGGTATCACCAGCAGCTTGAGCAGCAGGCCGGTCGCCAGCGGCCGCAACTCGTCCAGCGGCATGCGCAGCCGGATCGACAGCCCCACCGCCAGCATCACCAGCGGCAGCAGTGCGGCGGCCAGGGTGGCAAGCGCCGAGGCGACCCAGGCCGGCGGCGCGGCCGGCATCAGCGTCAGCCCGGCCACCAGTGCCCACAGCGGCGGAAAGCGCGCGATCCGGCGCGCGACCTCGCGCCAGCCCGGCGGCGCCTCGCCGCTGTTGCGCGCGATCACCGTCAGCCCGAACGTCGACAGCAGCAGGAAGGTGCCGAACTGGTCGTAGACCACCGCATAGGCCACCGCGTCGTCGCCCAGCAGCGCCGCGATCACCGGATAGCCCAGGAAGCTGGTGTTGCCCAGTGTCACGCACAGCAGCACCACCGCCGTCTCGTCGCGGCGGAAGCGCAGCCAGCGCGCCAGCGGCAGCACCAGGGCTACCGTGGCCAGCGCCAGCAGCCAAGGCATCGCCGCCAGCGCCAGCAGCGCCGCGTCGAAGCGCAGCTTCGGGACATGCAGCAGCACCGCCGCCGGCAGGCACACGTGCAGCACCACCAGGTTCAGGGTCTCGGCGGCGTTGGCCGGCATCACCCGCAGGCGCGCGAACAGCGCACCCAGCGCGAACATCGCCAGGATCAGGGCAAAGGCGTCGAAGGCCATGGAGGTGGCGTGTGTGGGGGAGGCCGATGGTAGCGGAGACGTGCGTTGTCGAATGCGCTCCGAATGCGCGCCCCGGGGATTGCACCGACAGCGAGCCCCGGCATCGGCGGAGCGAATGCACGGAAGCCCCATCGCCCGGCACGCGCCGACCTCTTCCGCGCGCGGGAGAGGTGTCGTCTCCGCTCGCGATGGAAGCGCGCCCTTCTTCCGCGTACGGGGGAAAGGCGGGCATGCGCGCTACCGGTTGCGCCGACGGATCGGCAACGTGTCCGCCGGCATGCGGCGCGGTCGCGCGGCGGCTACTCCCCCAGCGTCAGCAGCGAGGCATTGCCGCCGGCCGCCGTGGTGTTGACGGTCACGGTCTTCTCGGTGGTGAAGCGCGGCAGGTAGTGCGGGCCGCCGGCCTTGGGGCCGGTGCCCGACAGGCGCTGGCCGCCGAAAGGCTGCACGCCGACCACGGCGCCGATCTGGTTGCGGTTGACGTAGACGTTGCCGACCCGCGCGCGCGCGCTGATGCGCTCGATGGTCTCGTCGATACGTGAGTGGATGCCCAGGGTCAGGCCGTAGCCGGTGGCGTTGATCGCGTCGATCACCGCGTCGATCTGGTCGGCCTTCCAGCGCACCACATGCAGCGCCGGGCCGAAGTTCTCGCGCTGCAGCTGCGACAGCGATTGCAGCTCCCAGGCGCGTGGGGCGAAGAACGTGCCGTGCGCGGCGGCCTCGCCCAGCGGCGCGGTGGCGATCAGCCGGGCCTCGCCGGCCATGCGCGTGGCGTGGTCCTCCAGCATGGCCAGCGCGTCGGCGTCGATCACCGGGCCGACGTCGGTCGCCAGCAGCGCCGGGTCGCCGACGGTCAGTTCGGCCATGGCGCCGGCCAGCATCGTCATCACCTTGTCGGCGATGTCCTCCTGCACGAACAGCACGCGTGCGGCCGAGCAGCGCTGGCCGGCGGAGGTGAACGCCGAGGCCACCGCGTCCTTGACCAGTTGCTCGGGCAGCGCCGAGGAATCGGCGATCAGGGCGTTCTGGCCACCGGTCTCGGCGATCAGGGTGCCGATGGCGCCGTCGCGCGCGGCCAGTGCGCGGTTGATCGCCAGCGCGGTGGCGTTGGAGCCGGTGAACACCACGCCGGCCACGCGCGGGTCACGCGTCAGCGCGGCGCCGACGCTGGCGCCGTCGCCGGGCACGTACTGCAGCACGCGCTCGGGCACGCCGGCCTCGTGCAGCAGCTTGATCGCGGCAAAGCCGACCAGCGTGGTCTGCTCGGCGGCCTTGGCGATCACGCTGTTGCCGGCCACCAGCGCGGCGGCGATCTGGCCGGCGAAGATCGCCAGCGGGAAGTTCCACGGGCTGATGCACACGAACACGCCGCGGCCCGAGAGCTGCAGCGTATTGGACTCGCCGGTCGGGCCGGGCAGCGGTTCGGCCACGAACAGGCGGCGCGCCTCGCCGGCGTAGTAGCGCAGGAAGTCGACCGCCTCGCGCACTTCGGCAATGCCGTCGGGAATGGTCTTGCCGGCCTCGCGCGTGCACATGGCGATGAACGTGGCGGTGCGCGCTTCCAGCAGGTCGGCGGCGTGCTCCAGGATCGCCGCGCGCGAGGCCGCGGGCAGCGCGTTCCAGTCGGCGTGGGCGTCGCTGGCGTTGCGCAGTGCCTGCTCGACGGTGGCCGCGTCGGCCGCCTGCCACTGGCCGACCTGCACGCGGCGGTCGGCCGGGCTGGTCACGGTGATGGTGTCGCCGGCGCTGCTCGCGCCCGGGACCAGCGGCGCCGCGTGCCAGGGGCCGGTCGCGGCGCGGATCTGCTCTTCGAGGCTGGCGCGCTGGGCGTCATCGGCAAGGTTGGCGCCCATGGAATTGCTCCTGTCGGAAATCGGGTGCGGGGCCGGCTGCTGGCGGAACAGGTCGACCGGCAGCGGGATGCGCGGGTGGGGGATGGATTCGAAACCGCCGACGATCTCGACCGGGTCGCGGATCAGGTCGTCGATCGCCACGTCCTCGTCGCTGATGCGGTTGACGAAGCTGGAGTTGGCACCGTTCTCCAGCAGGCGCCTTACCAGGTATGGCAGCAGGTCCTCGTGCGAGCCGACCGGCGCGTATACCCGGCAGGGCACGTCGAGGCGGTCAGCCGGAATCACCTCGGCGTAGAGG
>JAFAFY010000237.1 GCA_023423235.1 Pseudomonadota bacterium | reverse complement strand
CTGATCCTCAACATCGTCGAGTGGCTGAGCAAGCCGATCTCGCTGGCGATGCGACTGTTCGGCAACATGTTCGGCGGCGAGATCGTGTTCCTGCTGATCTGGGTGCTGGGCGGCGCAAGCCTGCTGGGCATGCTCGGCGGCGGCATGCTGGGCCTGGGCTGGATGCTGTTCCACCTGCTGGTGATCCCGCTGCAGGCCTTCATCTTCATGATGCTGTCGATCGTCTACCTCAGCCTGGCCGAGGACAGCCACTGACGGCTGCCGCATCCCCCGGTTTCGTTTCACCCCTCCTTTCGTTCCACCCTTACCAAAGCAATCCGCTCCGGAGAAAACAATGGAAATCGCACTGACCTCGTTCGCCCAGATCCAGGCTTCGACCGTTCTCGCCATCGGCATCATGATCGGCCTGGCCGCGCTGGGCGCAGGTCTGGGTCTGGCCATCATGGCCGGCAAGTTCCTCGAGTCGGCCGCTCGCCAGCCGGAGCTGATCCCGGTGCTGCAGGTCCGCATGTTCATCACCGCCGGCCTGATCGACGCCGCGTTCATCATCTCGGTCGCCGTCGGCCTGCTGTTCGCGTTCGCCTCGCCGTTCGTCGGCCCGGTCGCCGCGCAGCTCGCGGGCTGATCCAGCCGCCCGCGCTCCGGTGCGGCGTGCTTCGCGCATGACCGCACCGGCCGATGACAGGGGGCATGCGTGCATGCCCGACCCTTCACGACAGGCAGTCACACGTCCATGAATATCGGTCTGACCCTAATTGCCCAGGCACTGGCCTTCGCCGGTCTGATCTGGATCATCGCGACTAAGATCTGGCCGCCGCTGCTCAAGGCGATCGAAGAACGCCAGCAGAAGATCGCCGAAGGCCTGGCCGCGGCCGACAACAGCCAGCGTGCGCTGGCGCAGGCCCAGGAAACCGCCAACGAGGAACTCAAGGCCGCGCGCGCGAAGGCCAACGAGATCATCGAGCAGGCCCACGGCCGCGCCACCCAGATCGTCGAGGCCGCCAAGGCCGAGGCGGTGACCGAAGGCCTCCGGCAGAAGGCGATCTTCGACGCCGAGATCCAGGCGTCGGCGACCCGCGCCCGCGAGGACCTGCGTCGCCAGGTGTCCGCACTTGCGGTCAGCGGTGCCGAGCGCCTGCTCAAGCGCGAAATCGACGCCAACGCCCACAAGGCGCTGCTCGACGAACTCGCCTCGGAGATCTGATCGCCATGACCCAGGCACTCACGCTTGCCCGTCCGTATGCACGCGCCGCGTTCGCGGTGGCGCGCGACGACAACGCGGCCGCGGCCTGGTCCGATGCGCTGGCGTTCTCCACGCGCGTCGCGGCCGACCCGCAGGTGCAGCCGCTGCTCGGCAATCCCGGCCTGACCCGCGACGACGCGGTCACGCTGCTGGCGCCGCCGGATGCCGGCGCGCACTACCTGGATTTCATCGGCCTGCTGGCGGACAACGGTCGCCTGGTGCTGCTGCCCGAGATCGCCGGCCTGTTCGAGCAGCTGCGCGCCGAGCAGGAGCACGTGGTGCTGGCCACGGTGACCTCGGCCGCGGAACTGCCCGAGGGCGAGGTCGCGAAGATCCGCGACGCGCTCAAGCGCCGGTTCGGCCGCGAGGTCACGCTGACCACCGGCATCGATCCGACGCTGATCGGCGGGGCGGTGATCGCCGCCGGCGACGTGGTGATCGACGGCTCGCTGAAAGGCAAGCTGGCGCGCCTGCAGTCGGCGCTGGCGCACTGAAGCGGTGATTGGTGATTGGTCATTCGTGATGCGAAGAAGCAGGCGCTGAGCCGCGCTTCCAGTCACCAGTCACGAAACACCATCACCAAACACGAAAGTACAGAAATCCGAATGCCGCACTTCGCGGTATGCGACCAGGAATCCAAACATGGCAACCACCACGCTCAACCCCTCCGAGATCAGCGAGCTGATCAAGAACCGCATCGAGAAGGTCAAGCTGTCCGCCGAAGCGCGCAACGAAGGCACCGTGACCTCGGTCGCCGACGGCATCGTGCGCATCTACGGCCTGGCTGACGTGATGCAGGGCGAAATGATCGAACTGCCCGGTGACACCTATGCGCTGGCGCTGAACCTGGAGCGCGACTCGGTCGGCGCCGTGGTCCTGGGCGACTACGAGAACCTGCGCGAGGGCGACGTGGCCAAGACCACCGGCCGCATCCTCGAAGTGCCGGTCGGCCCGGAGCTGCTGGGCCGCGTTGTCAACGCGCTGGGCGAGCCGATCGACGGCAAGGGCCCGATCGACGCCAAGCTGACCGCGCCGGTGGAGCGCGTCGCGCCGGGCGTGATCTGGCGCAAGTCGGTCGACCAGCCGGTGCAGACCGGCTACAAGTCGGTCGACGCGATGATCCCGATCGGCCGCGGCCAGCGCGAGCTGGTCATCGGTGACCGCCAGACCGGCAAGACCGCGCTGGCGATCGACGCGGTGATCAACCAGAAGAACACCGGCATCAAGTGCGTCTACGTCGCCATCGGCCAGAAGGCCTCGACGGTCGCCAACATCGTGCGCAAGCTCGAAGAGAACGGCGCCCTGGCCCACACCATCGTGGTCGCCGCCACCGCGTCCGAATCGGCCGCGATGCAGTACATCAGCGCCTACTCGGGCTGCACCATGGGCGAGTACTTCATGGACCGCGGCGAAGACGCGCTGATCGTCTACGACGACCTGTCCAAGCAGGCCGTGGCCTACCGCCAGATCTCGCTGCTGCTCAAGCGCCCGCCGGGCCGCG
>JAFAFY010000184.1 GCA_023423235.1 Pseudomonadota bacterium | reverse complement strand
CGTCGGCCTCGCTTTCCTGGGTGCGCGTGCCCGGCAGCAGGAAGCCGGTCTGGGCCACCACGCTGCCGCCCTGGGTGGCGAGCTGGCCGTAGTCGCCCGCGAGGGCACCGATCAGCTGCACCGCGCCCGCGGCGCCCATCTGCCGGGTGATGCGCTCGTCATGGTGGCGCTCGACGACATGGCCGATCTCGTGCCCGATCACCGCGGCCAGCTGGTCCTGGTTCCTGGCGACATCGAAGATGCCGGTGTTCACCCCCACCTTGCCGCCAGGCAGCGCATAGGCGTTGGGTTCCTTTTCCGCGAACACCGCCGATTCCCAGGCGACCCGCTGCTGGCCGGGCGGCAGCTGCTGCACCAGGGCATTGACCACGCAACGCACGTAGGTGTTCTGGCGGCTGTCGGTGGACAGCGGGCCCTTCTGCTTGGCTTCGGTGAAGGCCTGCGCACCCATCTGGTCGAGCTGGGCCTGCGACACCGCGCCGACGTACTGGCGGCGGCCGGTCGAGGTGGTCGTGGTCGCGCATGCGGCGAGCAGCATGACGACGAGCAGCGCTGCGATGGTGTGCTTCATGGTCCGGTCCCATACCCTGTTCATGGAGAGTGTGGCGGCGCAGATCTTAATTCTTCGTCAACCCGGCGCGACCGGCGGCCGGCATCGCCCCGGATTGCGCACCCGCGGTCCCTGCGGATCCAGCGGCAACGCCGGCAGGCGCCGGCGCAGCGGTCAGATGTCGAGGTTGGCGACCTTGAGCGCGTTGTCGTCGATGAACGCGCGCCGCGGTTCGACCACATCGCCCATCAGCGTGCTGAAGATCTCGTCGGCGGCGACCGCGTCCTCGATCCGCACCTGCAGCAGGCGGCGGGTTTCCGGGTTGACCGTGGTGTCCCACAGCTGCTCGGGATTCATCTCGCCCAGGCCCTTGAAGCGCTGGATCTGGCGGCCCTTCTTGGCCTCGTCCATCAGCCAGGCCTGGGCCTCGGCGAACGAGGTGACCGGCTGCGCGCGGCTGCCGCGCACGATCTGCGCGCCGTCGCGGATCAACCCGTGCAGCTGGCGGGCGACCTCGCCCACCGCGCGCAGTTCGCCGGTCTCCAGCGAGGCCAGCGGCAGCAGCTGGATGATGTCCACGCCCATGTGCTGGCGCTCGATGGTCAGCACCGCGCCGCGGGACTCGTTGGCCGGCTGCACCGCAAGCCGGTAGCGCGGACGCCCCAGGCCCTTCTGGTTGAGCCGGTTCTCCAGCGCGCGCAGGGTGGCCTCGACCGCGGCCGGGTCCTCACCGAGCGGGGCGCTGTCGAGCAGCAGCTCGAGCACGTGGGTGTCGTAGCGGTGGGCGTTGCGGTTGATCGCCTCGCGGGCGGCTGCGAAAGCCAGCAGCAGCTTCTCCAGGGCCGCGCCCTCGATCGGCGGTTCACCGGCAGCGGGGGTCAGCGTGGCGCCCTCGACCGCGTTTCCGGCGAGATAGGCATCGAGCGCGGCATCGTCCTTGAGGTAGAGCTCGTTCTTGCCCTGCTTGATCTTGTACAGCGGCGGCAGGCCGATGTAGACGTGGCCGCGGCTGATCAGCTCGGGCATCTGCCGGTAGAAGAACGTCAGCAGCAGGGTGCGGATATGCGAGCCGTCGACGTCGGCGTCGGTCATCAGGATGATGCGGTGGTAGCGCAGCTTGTCGGGGTTGTACTCGTCCTTGCCGATGCCGGTGCCCAGCGCGGTGATCAGGGTGCCGACCTCGGCGCTGGCGAGCATGCGGTCGAAGCGCGCGCGCTCGACGTTGAGGATCTTGCCCTTGAGCGGCAGGATCGCCTGGGTCTTGCGGTTGCGGCCCTGCTTGGCCGAGCCGCCGGCCGAGTCGCCCTCGACGATGAACAGCTCGCTGAGCGCGGGGTCCTTCTCCTGGCAGTCGGCCAGCTTGCCGGGCAGGCCGGCGATATCCAGCGCGCCCTTGCGGCGGGTCAGGTCGCGGGCCTTGCGCGCGGCCTCGCGGGCACGCGCGGCATCGACGATCTTGCCGGCGATCGCGCGGGCCTCATTGGGGTTTTCGTCGAGGAACTCCTGCAAACGGGCACCGAACGCGCTCTCAACGACTGGTCTCACCTCGGATGAGACGAGTTTTTCCTTGGTCTGCGAGGAAAAGCTCGGATCCGGCACCTTGACCGACAGCACCGCGATCATGCCCTCGCGCATGTCGTCGCCCGACAGTGCCACCTTGGCCTGCCTGGCGATGCCGTTCTGCTCGATGTAGTTGGTCAGGGTGCGGGTCAGGGCGGCGCGGAACCCCATCAGGTGGGTACCGCCGTCCTTCTGCGGGATGTTGTTGGTGAAGCAGAACATCGTTTCCTGGTAGGCGTCGGTCCACTGCAGGGCGACATCCACGGTGATGCCGTTCTGCTCGCCGGTCACCGAGATCACGTTCGGGTGCAGCGGGGTCTTGAGCTGGGCCAGGTGCTGGACGAAGGAGCGGATGCCGCCCTCGTACTGGTAGACGTCGCGGCGGCCTTCGCCGCGCAGGTCAGTCAGGTTGATGCGCACGCCGGAGTTGAGGAACGACAGCTCGCGCAGGCGCCGGGCCAGGATGTCGTACTGGAAGGTGACGTCGGTGAAGGTCTCCACCGCCGGCCAGAACCGCACCAGGGTGCCGCGCTTGTCCGAGGGCTCCAGGCGCTCGAGCGGCGCCACCGGCTCGCCCATGCGGTATTCCTGGTGGTGGTGGTAACCGTCGCGCCAGATGTCGAGGGTCAGCTTCTCGCTCAGCGCGTTGACCACCGAGACGCCGACGCCGTGCAGGCCGCCGGACACCTTGTAGCTGTTGTCGTCGAACTTACCGCCGGCGTGCAGCTGGGTCATGATGACCTGGGCCGCGGACACGCCTTCTTCCTTGTGGATGTCGACCGGGATGCCGCGGCCGTTGTCCGAGACCGAGACCGAGCCGTCCTCGTGGATGGTCACGAACACATCGTCGGCATGGCCGGCCAGGGCTTCGTCGATCGCGTTGTCGACGACCTCGAACACCATGTGGTGCAGGCCGGTGCCGTCGTGGACGTCGCCGATGTACATGCCGGGCCGCTTGCGCACGGCTTCCAGCCCGCGCAGCACGGTGATCCGGCTGGAGTCGTAATCGGAATTGGCGGGGGTGTCGCCGGAAATGATCTCGTCGCTCATTCGGTTCGCTGTCTGGCCGGAGCGCGGTGTCGTCCGGGCGCGCAGGGCGCGGAACACCGCGGCGGCGCGCGGCACGTGACGAGGAGCCGCAGACCGCGAATCATAGCATTTTCCGGCCCTAGCCCGGGTGTTCCACGTGGAACACAGGCGGGAGCACTACCGATTCAGGGCCGTGTTCGCAGCTTGCTCGCTGGTGGCCGATCGATCCGGATCAAGCGTCGCCGGCAGCGTCTGCAATGGCGTCCGGGGCAGTGGTGTCCACCGCCATGATGCCGCCGTGTTCCACGTGGAACACCCGCGCCTGCGCGGTAATCGCTGCCGGCCAGTGCGAGGGGATCTCGGTGCCGGTCAGCAGCACCTGAGCACCGACTTCCTTCAGATAGGCCAGCACCTGCTGCTGGTGGTGCCGATCCAGCTCCGAGGCCAGATCGTCCAGGGCGATGACCGGCCAACTCCGGGTCGCGACCGCGCAATCCTCGGCCTGGGCCAGCAGGCAGCACAGTGCCGCCTGCTTGGCCTGGCCGCG